>JAQCFD010000212.1 GCA_027618305.1 Pseudomonadota bacterium | reverse complement strand
CGGCTCATCCGCGATGAGCAACGCCGGCTCGCAGGCCAGCGCCATCGCGATCATCACCCGCTGGCACATGCCACCCGAAAGTTCGAACGGATACGACCAGTAGCGTTTTTCGGGGTCTGCGATCCGGACCTGTTCCAGAAGCTCGACAGCCTTCGCCCGCAACGCGTCGCGCCGGATCACCGTGTGGCGCCGCAGCACATCCTCGATCTGATGGCCGACGGCGCGGATCGGATTGAGGGCCGTTCGCGGGCTCTGGAAAATCATCGAGGCTTCGCGGCCGCGCACCTCGCGCAGATCCTTCTCACGTGCGCCGATCATCTGGAAACCGCCAAATATCGCCGACCCGCCCGTGACCGTTCCCGCGCGGTCCAGAATCCCCATGACCGAATAGGCCGTCACCGATTTGCCCGAACCGCTCTCGCCCACCACTCCCAGGGTTTCGCCCTTGGCGATGTCGAGACCAACGGACTTCAGAGCCGTGACGACACCTTCACGGGTCCGGAATTCGACCGTAAGGTCCTCAATGGCCAGCAAGGGGATCGGCATCGGCGCGCTCATGTCCGGCGTTGCGGGTCGATCAGATCCCGCAGACCGTCCCCCAGCAGGTTGAAACAGAAAACGGCAAGCATCAGCGCCGCGCCCGGAAACAGGGCCATCCACCATTCGCCCGAAACGATATAGGTCGCCCCCTCCGCGACCATGATGCCCCATTCGGGGGTCGGCGGTCGGACGCCCAGCCCGATGAATGACAGGCCCGCCGCATTCAATATCGCCCAGCCGAGATTCAGCGACACCTGCACCATCATGGGCGGCAGGATATTGGGGTATAGGTGAAACATCAGCAGGCGCGCATCGGAGTTTCCGGCGAGCTTGGCTGCAGCCACGAACCCCGCATGACGGCGCACATTGACCTCGGCCCGCGCCACCCGGACATAAAATGGCAGATTGATAATCGCGGTTGCGTAGACGATGTTTTCGACCGTGTTGCCCAGCGCCGCCACGATCCCCATCGCCAGCACAAACAACGGAAAGGCCATGATCGTATCGGTGCAACGGCCGACCACCCGGTCGGTCCAGCCGCCGTAGTAACCGGCGAGACTGCCGAGCACGCTGCCGATCGCAAACGAGATCGCGACGGCGGAAACGGCGATGAGCAAATCGAGACGCGTCGCGACGATCACGCGACTCAGCACATCGCGACCCAGATTGTCGGTCCCGAACCAGTGGGCCCAGGACGGCGGCTGCAGCGCGTTCCCCGTTTCGCTGGCCAGCGGGTCATAAGGTGTGATCGCCGGGCCGAATACCGCGAAGACGAGCAGCATCAAGAACAGGCAGAACGCAATCAGCGTGACCGGGTTTTCTGCCATGACGTAGCGGAAATGACGAAACCATTCTCCCGCGTCGGATTCGCGCGTCGTGGCGGGGGTTACGGACATCTCAACCCTCGATCCCGACCCGCGGGTCGATCAATGTATAGAGGACGTCGATGGTGAGATTGAGCATCACAAAAAGGATCGCCATGGAAAGGACAAAGCCCTGGACGGCGGCGAAATCGGAAACGACCAGCGCATTGACCGCGAACGAGCCGATGCCCGGCCAGGCAAAGACTTTCTCGACCAGAACATTCGCCCCGAGCATGAAGGAAAAGACCATGCCGAGCGTGGTCAGAATTGGCAGCAACGCGTTGCGAAACGCGTAGGTGTAGAGGATCGTGCGGCGCTCCAACCCGTTGGCATTGGCGGTGCGAATGAACTCGCTGCCCAATACCTGCAGCATGGATCCGCGCGTCATCCGCGCAAGCGGCGCGAGGACGAACATGGCCATGGTGATGGCCGGCAGCGCCAGTTGCGCGGCGGCGGCACCAAAGGTTTGGAAGTCGCCCACCAGAAGACTGTCGATCAGATAAAAGCCGGTGACCCTGGGTGGCGCCAGAGAGAAGATATCCAGTCTGCCGATCGGTGAGGGCACCACATCGACAACGAAGTAGAAGACGTAAACGAAGAACAGACCGGTAAAGAAAACCGGCAGCGATACACCCGCCGTCACCACGACCCGGCAGAGATGGTCGACCCAAGAGTTCGGGCGCGTCGCCGCCAGGATGCCGAGCGGTAGCGCGATCGCAATGGCCAGCAGCAAGCCCGTGAGCGTCAGTTCCAGCGATGCCGGGAGCCGTTCGAAGATTTCCTCAACGACCGGCCGGCCCGTCGAAATGGAGACGCCAAGATCGCCCTGTGCCAGATCGGTGACATAGGCCCAGAACTGCTCCGGCAGGCTCCCGTCCAACCCCAGTGCTGTCCGGATCTCGGCGATTGATTGTTCGTCCGCGGCGGGACCGGCAAAATAGGCTGCGGGATCACCGGGCAACGCGCGCGTGAGCACGAATGTCACGATGACGATCCCGATCAGGGACGGCACTGCCTGCAGCAGCCGTCGCCCGATCAGACTCAATTTGCCGGTCCCGCCCATGGACGTGACCGCCCCTAGCTTTTCTTGGCCAGGGCGCGGGCATCGAGCTGGCGGTGGAACCAGTACTCGTAACCCGACACATTCTTCTGCGTCGCGACGTCGAGGAAGGGCTGATAGAACGGAATCAGCGGCACCTCATCGAAGGCAATCTCGATCATGCGCAACACATTCGGCTTGTAGGCCGGATCACCCACTTCGAGTTTGAGCGTGCTGTTCACCAGCGCCTCAATCTCATCGTTCTTGTAGTTCATCGAATTGAACAGATGACCGTACTGGTACACCCAGAAGAAGTAGTAATCCGCGTAATTCAGCCAACCGCCGAAGTTCTTGAGATGCAGCGGCAGAGATTTCTCGACCAGCGCCTTGGTCCGCCAGTTGGCACCCGGAATTTTGTCGAGTGTCGATTTGATACCGACCTTGCCGAGCCCTTCCTGGACGAGCAACGCGGCGGGTTCCGACCAGTCGGCCAGTCCCAGATTGAAGGACAGCGGCACTTCGAAGCCGTCCTTGTATCCCGCCTCGGCGAGGAGTTCCCTGGCCTTGTCGTAGTCGGTGTCATAAGGGAATGGCTGCGGCCAATCCGTCGTCGTCGGCTTGAACGAGGTGCCGCCATTCATCTTCACACCGCGGCCAAATGCAGCGACTTCAAATATATCGTCATACGGAATGGCATAGGCGACGGCCTGCCGAACCAGCTTCTTCTGGAACGGCTCGAAGTTCATGTTCAGGCCCAGCGCCGACATCGAATTTTCGATCGGCGCGCCCTGAACGGAAACCTTGCCAGCATCCGCCAGTTCGCGGAAATCCTTGGCCGGCAGATCGAGGGACACGTCGGCATCACCCTTCTCGAGCAACGCGCGCCGGGTCGAGGCGGACGGCACCTCGCGGATGATCACCCGCTTCACCCCCGGCAGGGGGCCGCTCTTCCAATCGTCGAAACGCGTGTAGACAACCTGCTGGCCCGGATCCCAGCGCTCGAGCTTGAAGGCGCCGCCACCCAATGGGGTGCGGTGCAGATATTCAGTCGCCCAGGGGTCGTCGGCGGTCGCATGCTTATTGGCTTCCTTGGCGTTGATGATGATCGGAACCGGCACACCAAGATCGGGAATGGTGAGCTTCGATTTCTCGATGAAATCGATCTTGAAGGTCGTCGCATCCACGGCCGTGAATTGCTCGGGCTTCAGCAGCGAGCCCGCCTTCATCTGCACCGTCGGGAACCCGCCCACGGAAACGGCGCGATCAAACGACCATTTCACATCATCGGCCGTGACCGGAGAGCCGTCGTGGAAGGTCGCGTCGGGCCGCAGCTTGAACGTTACCGACATGCCGTCGGGCGCAAGTTCCCAGCTCTCCGCGAGCTCGGGCTCAATGGTTTCGAAATCATACATGGTCGTGCCGTTGGCCAGCGTCTTGGAGCCATAACCCACCAGCCGGTCATACAGGTTCACCGCAATCGCATAGCTCGGGCGGTTCGTACCTTTGCGATGGATATCCATGCTGTTGGGACCATTCGCGAGCACCACGACGATCGTATCTTCACGGCCCGCCGCATGTGCGGGCACATGCTTCAGCAATGGCAGCACACCGGCGCCCATCAGCAGGCTCGACGACTTCAGGAAATCACGCCTCTTCATACTCAACTCCTCTGTCAGGGATCACCGTTCGGACAGCGTGGCTAGATGCACGCGTGACGCTGGCGACCAATTTTTTTGCTTCCGCACACCCGAGACGAGCGACGCAGATCAGTGACAGATGAATTGCAAGATGGCTGCCAACATTGACGCGCAGGCAATTGATTGAAATCTCACGGTTTTTGCCATCCCGGTCTCGTATCGGGATCCAGGCAACTGCCCATCGATTCATCAGCGCCACGTCAACTGGTCAATCCGAAGGCATCTCCCGCACCAGGCCTCCCGCGCACCTATCCGGCAACGCCACCGCGGACGTGACCTCGCGACGAAAGCCGAACTTGGTACAGCGATTGCGAATTGGGTTAGCGGAGACAAACGTCACACCGCAGCCGGAGGCCTCTATTGGATAACCAAGCCCAATCATGCCGTCATCGTCGATGATCTGACCGGGGCCTTCGCATTTCGTAACAATGGCGGTGTCGAGCTGGAGAGCGAGCGGATGCTGCTGCCCGCCTTTTGTCTGCGTGACGCACACGCTTCAACGCGGATGCCAACATCCTCCCGCACCTGCCCGGCTAGGGGTTGAGCAGCGCTTCACTCAAGGATTGATAACGTTCACGCGTTGCCGTCCCGAACAGAGGATCGTCAAAGTCCGACAGACGCGCGGCAATGGTCGCCCGGTCTTCCGGACTGAGAAACTCTTCGGCGCGCGGAAAGAAATCCGCCTCCTCAACGTCCATGTGATGACGAAGGGAGGCGATGTAATGGCGGGCGCGTTCAACGAAAGCATCCCGGCGCATCGGTTGTTCGGCCGCCACCGCAACGGCAGCGTCATGGAGTTCGGTGGCGAGACGGTAAATTCGCGCATGCTCGGCTTCCAGCGCTACCACCGACGATTCCGGGACCGCGCCGGCGGCCTGCATGCCCTGAATAAGCAGATCTTCCACGGGGTGGTGGAACCGATCGGGGTATTCGAGCAAATACTCGGCCACAGCGGATATCGTCTCCACATCCGCATGGCCGCCGCTGGCCATCTTGTCGACTTCGATCTCCAGCACTCCCATCAACGCACGCATGTTTGCGTGGTCGTCCGCCAGAACCTGCATAATGTCAGACATCATCAACTCCCCTCGTGCCCGGATATTCGTAAACCGCCTTGCCGATACAGCTGTTGACCGAAATCAATCCTGGCAATGGGCCGAAGATTGACAGGCGCCATGCCGAGGATCACACAAAGGGATCATTTCTGCGCGCAGGAACAGGGTTTCATGACCAATGAGATGCCGTCCCATGACGGCCTGCTGATCATCGCGCCCCATGCGCTCGACGAGGTGTTGGGCTGTGGCGGCGTCGCCGCGCTGGCCACCGCGACCGGTCGCAGGGTCGATGTGCTGGTGGTGTTCGGGGACGGACAGGACCATGACGCCCGTCGGCGCGAGAGCGCGCAGGCGGCGGCGAACATCCTGGGTTACGGTACACCGCGCTACCTCGGCCTTCCGGAGAATCGCGGTGACACGTTGCCCCTGAGCGAACTTGTGGCGCCGATCGAAGCCGCGCTCCGAGAGTGCGCCCCGCACGAGGTCTATGTTCCCTTCGGCAACAGCCTCCACGGGGACCACAAGAAAACCTATCAGGCGGCGATCACGGCCGGGCGCCCGCTCCCGGGATCAACGGTCCGCGCGCTTCTGGCATATGAAATCCTGTCATCGACCGACTGGGCAATCGCGTCTGACGGCGCGTTTGCACCCGACAGTTTTGTCGAAATTACGCC
>JAQCFD010000211.1 GCA_027618305.1 Pseudomonadota bacterium | reverse complement strand
GCCCGTGGCCGTTGTTGATGATGGGATGACGCCGACCGGCGAGACGGCACCCGAACCGCCGCTGGTGGCCGCGCCAGAACCGACCCCGGTCACCGAACCCGTGTCGGAAACCGCGGTCGAGCCGGTCGTTGCACCACCGGCGCCTGCGCCCACGGCAGGACCGGAACAACAGGCTGCGGTTCCGTCAGCACCACAGTTACCGCAACTGCCGAAGGTGCCGCCGCTCGCGCAGACCGGGCGCGGTCTCCCGCCGGCGCCGGACCCGGCCCTGATAGAGCAGTCGAGCTTCGGGCCGTTGCCGCGTATCGGCGCGAATGGACGCGAGCCTTGGCAGGCCTATGCGCGCCCGGTGGCCAGCGGTGATGACCGTCCCCGCATCGCAATTATTCTGAGTGGACTTGGGCTCTCGAGCGCGGCGACGGAGGCCGCGATCCAGGGCTTGCCCGGAGAGGTGACGCTGGCATTTCAGCCCTTTGCCGACAACATCCAGCAATGGATCAGGCTCGCCCGGGCGGCGGGGCACGAGGTGCTGCTCAATCTGCCGATGGAGCCGGTCGACTTTCCAGCGAACGACCCGGGGCCGCGGGCATTGTTTGTGACGTTGTCGCCAGATGAGAATGAGGAACGGCTGCGCTGGGCGCTGTCGCAGGTGACCGGCTATGTGGGTGTGGTCAACCATATGGGGTCGCGGTTCACGACCTCGCGCGAAGCCACGCAGCCCATACTGGCCGAGATCAAGGCGCGGGGGCTGCTCTATGTCGACGCGCGTTCTTCGGCGCGCAGTATCGCCACTGTGATGGCATCCCAGATGCAGGTTCCCCGCGCGATTAATGACCGTTTTCTGGATTCGCGTGAGGTGTCACGCGTGACAATCGATGCGCGACTGATTGAGCTCGAACGGATCGCCAAGGATGCGGGCGTCTCGATTGCCATCGGGCAGGCGTTCCCGGTCACGATCGAACGCGTTCGGGAATGGGCACAGACGCTGGATAGCAAGGGCCTCGCCCTGGTTCCGGTTTCTGCGGTGGTCAACACACAGGCCGACAGGTGAAGGCGCTCATCGCGCGCGACGGTGACGCCCGGTTCTACCGTCCCTGTGCCGGGATCATGCTGGTGAATGCTATGGGCCAGGTGTGGGTCGGTGAGCGCCATGATTTTCCCGGGGCGTGGCAGATGCCCCAGGGCGGGATCGATGCCGGTGAAGACCCGCGCGTGGCGGCGCTTCGTGAACTGACCGAGGAAACCAGCGTGACGAATGTCACATACCTGGCGGAGGCGCCTGACTGGCTCAAATATGATTTACCGACGGAACTTGTCGGACGGGCCTGGAAAGGGCGCTGGCGGGGCCAGATGCAGAAATGGTTCGCCTTCCGTCATCTCGGTGATGATACGGAGATCGATGTGAGCGGCGTGGAATCGCCGGAGTTCGGGCGTTGGAAATGGGTCGAACTCGACGAATTGCCGCGGCTCATCGTCGATTTCAAACGACCGTTATATGAGACGCTGGTCGAGACCTTTCGACCTCATATCGCCTGAGTTCGCGCACTCGGCGGCTCGTCGCGATTGTGGGTGCGCAGATTCAAGAACCAGCAGGTAATGCGTGCGATCCAATTGGCGATCTTGCCATGTGGTGAGAAACCCATGGCCTTGAAAATCAACGTTACTGCACGTTCCACATGGCGAGTCTCATAGAACCCGTAAGCGCGGGACATATAGGCCCGAATGCACCGTTTGCGGTCATACGGTTCGCCATTGTTGTTGGCCGCGTGATAGGCGTAGGCGAGTTCGTCGTCCTCGCTCTCCCCGATCCGGCCGATCCCGACCATCAGACGCTTGATTTTCCCCAACCGCTCGATCGTCCGGTAGCGCTCCATATGGGTATAGAAGAGCTTGTAGTGCCGGATTTCGTCCTGGGCGATCCGGCGACATATTTCCCGCATCACGGGCTCGTCGGACGCTTCGCGCAAGGCGGTGTAGTAGGACGAGGTCCCGACCTCGACCATGCAGCGCGCGACGAGCTCGCCGCAGCGTGTACCCCGGACGGATTCTTCTGCCGCGACGGGCAGCTGGATTTTCTCCGAGAAATCGGCAAACCGCGCCTCAAAATCAAATTCGGGGTCGGCCATCTGGGCCCAGCGCGACAACACCTCGCCATGCTGGACCTCTTCGAGGGACCAGCGGCGCGCGGCGTCCTGGAATTCCGGATCGTCATTGAAGACATTGCAAAGGTAATCGGCATAGGTATTGCCGTTATACTCAACCATCGCGGCGGCCTTGACGATCCGCAGCATCTCCGGGTCGACCTTCGTGGGGTCGAATCGATCCCACGGGATGTCGTCGAGTGTCCAGTGTCTGTTCTGATCTTCGATCATGACGTCACATCAACGAATGGCATGCGAATCCACTGTCCGCGGCACCATTATATATCGTCGCGACTGTAACGCAGTCAAAACCCTGTGCACAGAAACGCGCAACAGGGTAAGTGGTTCATTTTATTGATAAACCAGGTTGTCGAGCGCGGCGAGTTTTGCGCGCGCCGTGGCGGCACGCGCTTCCGCCAGGGCCAACTGGGCTGCATCACCGCCCGCATCACGAATATCGTCATTCGCGTTCTGCAGGTCTTTCTCGACGCCGGCCCGGTCGATCTCGTCGAGCGGCACGGCTTCTTCGGCCAGAACGGTGCAGCGCGCCGCTGTGACTTCGGCGAATCCACCGGCCACGAAGATGCGGGATTTCACCGATCCACCCTCAAACACATGGATTACGCCAGGGCGCACGGTTGAAATCATGGGGGCATGGCCCGGCAGGACACCGAAGTCGCCCTCGACCCCGGGTACTACCACCATTTCAACCTCTTCCGAGAGCAACAGCTTCTCGGGTGAGACTAGTTCGAACTGAACCGGGTTGTCCGCCACGCGTCGTCTCCCGTTAGGCCGTTAGGCCGCCGCAGCTGCCATCGACTGGGCCTTTTCGACGGCCTCATCGATAGTGCCAACCATGTAGAACGACGCTTCCGGCAGGTCGTCATGGTCGCCCTTGATGATTTGCTGGAAGCCCTTGATCGTGTCTTCCAGGGCTACGAACTTGCCAGGTGAGCCAGTGAAGACTTCCGCCACATGGAACGGCTGGGACAGGAAACGCTGGATTTTACGGGCCCGCGCGACCGTCATTTTGTCTTCTTCAGACAGCTCGTCCATGCCCAGAATGGCAATGATCTCCTGCAGGCCCTTATAGCTCTGAAGGATCTCCTGCACCTGACGGGCGACATTGTAATGCTCCTCGCCAATGATCCTGGCATCAAGGATGCGGCTCGTGGAATCGAGCGGGTCAACGGCGGGATAAATGCCCAGCTCGGCAATCTGACGCGAAAGGGTCGTCGTCGCGTCCAGATGGGAGAAGGTGGTTGCCGGTGCCGGATCGGTCAAATCGTCGGCCGGCACGTAAATCGCCTGGACCGAGGTGATCGAACCCTTGTTGGTCGATGTGATGCGCTCCTGCAGGGTGCCAAGTTCGGTGCCCAGTGTCGGCTGGTAACCAACCGCTGAAGGGATACGGCCGAGCAGCGCCGAGACCTCGGAGCCGGCCTGGGTGAAGCGGAAAATGTTGTCGACGAAGAACAGAACGTCCTGGCCTTCCTCATCGCGGAAATACTCGGCCTGCGCCAGGCCGGTCAGTGCGACACGGGCACGCGCTCCCGGCGGCTCGTTCATCTGGCCATACACAAGCGCGGCCTTGGATTCGCCGTCGGGCTGGATAACGCCGGATTCCATCATCTCGTGATAGAGGTCATTGCCTTCACGCGTACGCTCGCCCACGCCCGCGAACACCGAATAACCGCCATGGCCCTTCGCGATGTTGTTGATCAACTCCATGATCACAACCGTCTTGCCGACGCCCGCGCCGCCGAACAGGCCGATCTTGCCGCCCTTCGCGTAAGGGGTCAGGAGGTCGACGACCTTGATGCCCGTGACCAGCTGCTCGGTTTCGGTCGACTGATCGACGAACGCCGGCGCTTCACGGTGGATCGGGAACCTCTGAGCGGTATTGATAGGGCCGCGCTCATCGATCGGTTCACCGATCACGTTCATGATGCGTCCGAGCGTCTCCGGTCCCACGGGCACCATGATCGGGGCGCCGGTGTCGGTCACATCATGGCCGCGGACCAGACCCTCGGTGGTGTCCATGGCGATCGTGCGCACGGTGTTTTCACCGAGATGCTGGGCGACCTCGAGGGTGAGGCGGTTGCCGTGGTTGTCAGTTTCCAGCGCGTTCAGGATCGCGGGCAGTTCGCTGTCGAACTTGACGTCGACGACGGCGCCGAGAACCTGGGTGATCTTGCCGACAATATTCTTGGACATAGTATGCTCCTCGCCCTTTTTGAGCCGAGTGGTCTAGAGCGCTTCCGCGCCAGAGATGATTTCGATGAGTTCTGTTGTGATCGCCGCCTGGCGCGTTCGGTTGTACTGGATGGTCAGCCGGTTGATCATGTCGCCCGCGTTACGTGTGGCGCTGTCCATCGCTGTCATCCGCGCACCCTGTTCGGAGGCGAAGGATTCGAGCATCGCGCGGAATACCTGAACGGACAGGTTGCGCGGCAGAAGGTCTGTCAGGATCTCTTTTTCATCCGGCTCATATTCGTAGGCAGCATTGCCGGCGACATCCGTGCTGTCGTCCTCGGCATCCGAATCGTCTGCCTCGGGCAGTGCGAACGGAATGAGCTGCTGCGGCGTGACTTCCTGAGTCAGCGCGGAAATGAACTTGTTATAAACAATCGTGCAGACATCAATTTCGCCCGCCTCGAACATCGTGCGTACCCGTTGGGCGATTTCAACCGCCGTCTCGAAGCGGGGCATGGGGCGCGCCGTATCCTCGAGTGTGTCGATGATCAGGCTGCCGAACTCTGCACGCAAAATGCCGCGGCCCTTGCGGCCGACAATGAGGAGTTTGACCTCTTTGCCTTCTGCGCGGAGGGCGTTGATGCGTTGCCGGGTCCAGCGGGTGACGCTGCCGTTGAAGCCGCCGCACAAGCCGCGATCGGTCGTCATGACCACGAGCAGTTGCACATTGTCCTTGCCGCTGCCGGCGAGCAGGGGCGGTGCATTGCCCGACGCCGCGGCACTCTCCGCGAGCGACCCCAGCATGCGCTCCATGCGCTCGGAATAGGGTCGGGCCGCAATGGCTTCTTCCTGCGCACGGCGCAGTTTTGCTGCCGCAACCATCTTCATCGCCGACGTAATACGCTGCGTCGACTTTACGGAAGCAATCCGGACCCTGAAATCCTTGAGGCTGGCCATCGTTTCGTCTTTACCCTGTTTGGCCGATGCTAGGCGAAGGTCTTCACGAAGGCCGAAGCAGTCTCTTCTAGCTTCTTCTCGGTCTCGTCGCTCAGTGCGCCGCTTTCACGGATGTCCGTGAGGATGTCCGCATGATTTGCACGCACATGATCGAGGAACTGGCTCTCGAAGCGGTTCACGTCATTGATCGCAATACTGTCAAGATGCCCACGCACGCCGGCAAAAATGGCCACGACCTGCTCTTCCACCGCGAGCGGTGAATACTGAGGCTGCTTCAGCAGTTCGGTCAGACGTGCGCCACGGGCCAGCAGCTGCTGGGTGACGCGGTCGAGATCCGACGCGAACTGCGAGAACGCCTCCATCTCGCGATACTGGGCCAGTTCGAGCTTGATGCTACCCGCGACGGCCTTCATGGCCTTGGTCTGCGCCGCGGAACCAACGCGGCTCACCGACAGGCCGACGTTAATCGCCGGGCGCACACCCTTATAGAAAAGGTCCGTTTCGAGGAAGATCTGGCCGTCCGTGATCGAAATCACGTTGGTCGGGATATAGGCCGATACGTCGTTGGCCTGTGTTTCGATCACCGGCAGTGCGGTGAGC
>JAQCFD010000210.1 GCA_027618305.1 Pseudomonadota bacterium | reverse complement strand
GGCCGGACCTATCGCAGCGATTCCGACGCGACCCACACCCCGATGTTCCACCAGATCGAGGCGCTGGTCGTCGACGAGACAACCCATATGGGTCACCTCAAGGGCTGCATCATCGATTTCTGCCGCGCCTTCTTCGACGTGCCCAATCTTCCGGTGCGCTTCCGGCCGAGCTATTTTCCGTTCACCGAGCCGTCGATGGAGGTCGATATCGGCTGCTCGCGCGAGGGCGGCGAGCTGCGGATCGGCAATTTCGGCGAGGGCGCGGACAACTGGCTCGAGATCATGGGGTCGGGCATGGTCCACCCCAGGGTGCTCGAATATGGCGGTATCGATTCGGCCAAGTATCAGGGCTTCGCCTTCGGCATGGGGATCGACCGGATCGCGATGCTGAAATACGGCATCCCCGATCTGCGTACCTTCTTCGATGCCGACATCCGCTGGCTCAAGCATTACGGCTTCGTGCCACTCGCCGTGCCGTCCATGGTGAGGGGCCTGTGATGTTCGGGCGCGCCGCTATTGTCCAGAGACCTCATGCTGAGCTTGTCGAAGCATGGGGTTGCGCGCTCTTCATCCTTCGACAGGCTCAGGATGAGGGTATGCGAGGAGCCGGGCGATGAAGGTCACCCGGTCAACTCAGCACCGTCATGTCCGGGCTTGTCCCGGCCATCCACGTCGGCGATTCACGTGTCGGTATTCGGCGGGGCCGATGGACGTGGATACCCGCAACAAGTGCGGGCATGACGTGGGTGCGGGTGGTTCTGCGCGGGAACGACGATTAGTTGGAGCTTCGCGATGAAGTTCACGCTGTCCTGGCTGAAAGATCATCTCGAAACCGACGCGTGCGTCGACACCATCGTCGAGACGCTGATCCGGATCGGCCTCGAGGTCGATACGGTCGACGACCCCGGCGCCAAGCTGGCGGCCTTCCGGGTCGCCCATGTCGTGGCCGCCGAGCCCCATCCTGACGCCGACCGGCTGCAGGTCTGCACGGTTGATACGGGCGAAGAGCAGGTCCAGGTCGTGTGTGGCGCACCTAATGCACGCGCCGGCATGATGGGCGTATTCGCCCCCGCCGGCACTTATGTTCCCGGGATCGACGTCGAGCTCAAGAAGACCAAGATCCGCGGCGTCGAGTCCAACGGCATGCTCGTGTCCGAACGTGAGATGGGCCTGTCCGACGAACATGACGGCATCATCGAGCTGCCCGACGACGCGCCTCTGGGCGCGCCGTTCGCGAGTGTTCTGGGCCTCGACGATCCGGTAATCGACATCGAGCTGACACCGAACCGTCCCGACTGCACCGGCGTGCGCGGCATCGCCCGCGACCTGGCGGCCGCCGGGCTCGGCACGCTGAAGCCGTTCGACATGGCCGCCCCCGTGGACGGCAGCTACGACAGCCCGGTCAGCTGGGCGATCGCCGATGACGGCAACGCCTGCTCGTATGTGGTCGGCCGCCATTTCCGCGGCGTCACCAACCGGCCGTCGCCGCAATGGGTACAGGATCGCCTGCGGGCCATCGGCCTGCGGCCGATTTCGGCGCTGGTCGACGTCACCAACTATGTGTCGATCGATCTCGGCCGGCCGCTGCATGTCTTCGATGCGGGCAAGCTGGGCGGCACCACCCTGACCATGCGCCGGGCGCACGACGGCGAGGACTTCATGGCCCTGGTCGAGCGGGAATATACGCTCGACGGTGAGATGACGGTGATCGGCGACGGCGACAAGGCCGAAGCGGTCGCCGGCGTCATGGGTGGGCTCGATACCAGCTGTACCGAAGAGACGACCGACGTGTTCCTCGAGGTGGCACTGTTCGACCCGGTCTCGGTCGCCACGACGGGCCGCAAGCTGGCGATCGATTCCGATGCGCGATATCGGTTCGAGCGGGGCGTCGATCCGGAATCCGCCAACTGGGGGGCCGACGTCGCCACCCGCATGATCCTCGAATTCTGCGGTGGCGAAGCCAGCCAGCATGTGACCGCTGGCTCCATGCCCGACTGGGCGCGCAAAATCGAACTGCGGACCAACCGGGTCGCCACCCTGGGCGGCGTGGACATCCCCGCCGCACGACAGATGGAAATTCTCGACGGGCTCGGCTTCGAAACGGAGATCGACGGCGACATCATCACCGCGTCCGTGCCCCCCTGGCGCCCCGACGTGCATGGCGAGCCGGACCTGGTTGAGGAAATCACCCGCATTCACGGCTTCGATGAAATCGTGCCGGTCTCCCTCGACCGCGACACGGCCCTGCCGCCCGCCGCGATCACCCCGTCCCAGCTGCGCACCAGCCGGGTGCGCCGGGTGCTGGCCGCACAGGGCCTCGACGAGGCCGTGACCTGGTCCTTCATGGGCCGCGCCCATGCGGAACTCTTTACCGATGACGCCGCGAGCCTCGACGGGTTGATGCTGGCGAACCCGATCTCCAGCGAGCTCGACGCGATGCGCCCGTCGATCCTGGGCAATCTTCTGCTGGCCGCTGGCCGCAACGCGGACCGGGGCTTTGCCGATCTCGGCCTGTTCGAACTCGGGCCCGCCTATCGCGACGCCAGCCCGGACGGCCAGCTTCTGGTCGCCGCCGGCGTGCGCCACGGCAACGCCCATCCGGCCCATTGGTCCGGTGCGGCCCGCGCCGCCGATGCACTCGACGCCAAGGCCGATGCGATGGCGGCCCTCGACGCCGCCGGTGCGCCGACAGCCAACCTTCAGGTCGGCCGCGATGCGCCCGCCTGGTATCACCCGGGCCGCTCGGGCGGGTTGCGCCTGGGCAAGAATGTGCTGGCATGGTTCGGCGAGATTCACCCGGGCGTTCTTCGCCAGCTCGACGTGCGCGGCCCCGCGATCGGCTTCGAGGTCTTCCTCGACGCGCTGCCCGAGCGCAAGGAAAAAGGCGCGGCCCGCCCGCCGCTGCATCTGTCGGCCCTGCAGCCGGTCCGTCGCGATTTCGCGTTCATGGTCGACAGTGACGTCGAGGCGGGCAACCTGATCCGCGCCGCACGCGGCGCCGAGCGCGATCTGATTTCCGGGGTCGAACTGTTTGACGTCTATGACGGCAAGAATATCGAGGACGGCAAAAAGTCGCTGGCGATCCAGGTCACGTTGCAGCCGGTCGAGGCGACCCTGACCGACGAAGAGATCGATGCGATCGCCGCAAAGATCGTCGCGGCCGTCGAGAAGGCGACCGGCGGAAGCCTGCGGGGGTAGATCCGCGAGTTAGTAGGTCCCTGTCGGGCTTTTTCTTGAGGCGGAACACATGATCGCAATTCCCCAAAGGTGTCGTCCGAAGAGAACGCTGGTCATATCTCTCGCCGCGCTGCTGATTCTGAGCGCCTGCGCAGAGCTTGGGTTGGAGAACCCTATCGATCGCACCGGCACCGAAGTCGATCGAACCGTCAACGAGGCCGATCGCAACGGCACCGCGACTGCCACACCCCGGCCGTCGCCGCGGGGGGATCTGGGTGTCACCATCGATGGCTTGAACGCCTATGCGTCGGGTCGTGACGTGACCTGGGAAGTGACAAGAGCCGGGGGGCATGCGGAGTATGTCGCGGCGCCCCCGTTCGGGGGTGGTGAGCAACCCGCAGTGATGGTTTCCGTCTCAGAGCTTGGCGGACAGGTGGACACGATCACCGGACGGATCGGGCGGCGCTGGGCCGATGAACGGGAGTATGAGCGCTTCTATGGGGAGCTCACGGCCTTCTTCGATCACGCGTTGCGGGGCCGCACCCGCGACTTCGAACTGGACAGATGGGTCGAGAACATCCATCTATCCAACCGGCTGGAGCAGCGTGGCGCCTGGGCCTTCGCGACAGAGACCCAAACCGGCGTGCTGGTCTCCTATGTTTTGACCGAAGGCGACCTGGCATTCGTCGCGACGGCCGACCCGGAATGCGCGAGACAGATCGCCAGGGGGCCGGAAGTGTGGCGCTTCGGGCCGCCGGACGGGATATGTGGCGGGGTGTTTCCGCGTTAAGTGTCCACAGGTGTCTATGGATAAAATGGCAGATGGGTGACGTGCTCACCTGCCATTATGACAAGTCGGTGCAAAGCGTTGAAAAAGTTTATAAGCAGTTGTTGTATAATGAAAATAACTGTAATCGAACGTTCATAAGACGACGTTTTCCACAGGTTTAATCCTTCCTGAAATCCCAAATGTGGCATTTATCCCCGCTTGTAACAGTGTGTATGACCGCGATTGTGCCGCCCCAATTCCTGTTTTGTTCCCTTAACCCGTCTGACCCGAAATGACCGACCTTTCCCATATCCGCAATTTCTCGATCATCGCCCATATCGACCATGGGAAATCCACCCTGGCCGACCGGATGATCCAGCTGTGTGGCGGGCTGACCGAGCGCGAGATGCAGGAGCAGGTGCTCGACAATATGGAGCTCGAGCGCGAGCGGGGCATCACGATCAAGGCCCAGACCGTGCGGCTGGTCTACACGGCCAGGGACGGCCGGACCTATCACCTGAACCTGATGGACACGCCCGGGCATGTGGATTTCTCCTACGAGGTCTCCCGTTCGCTTGCGGCCTGCGAGGGCGCGCTGCTGGTGGTCGATGCGAGCCAGGGGGTCGAGGCCCAGACCCTGGCGAACGCCTATCTGGCGATCGAGGCGGATCTGGAACTGGTGCCGGTGCTCAACAAGGTGGACCTGCCGGCGGCCGAGCCCGAGCGCATCCGCCAGCAGATCGAGGATGTGATCGGTCTCGACGCGTCCGAGGCGGTGATGATTTCCGCCAAGACAGGCCTCGGGGTCGATGACGTGCTGGAGGCCATTGTCAGCAAGATGCCGTCACCCGAAGGCGACGCCGATGGGAACCTGCAGGCGTTGCTGGTGGACAGCTGGTACGACTCCTATCTGGGCGTCGTGGCGCTGGTCCGGGTCAAGCATGGGCGGCTGAAAAAGGGCCAGAAGATCCGGATGATGTCGACGGGGATCGCCTATACGGTTGACCGGGTGGGGGTGTTCACCCCGGCGCGCACGGAAACCGGCGCGCTCGGCCCGGGCGAGATCGGGTTTATCACCGCCCAGATCAAGACGGTCGCGGATTGTAACGTCGGCGATACGATCACCGACGACCGCAGGCCCGCCGCCGCCCCCCTGCCGGGCTTCAAGCCGTCGGTCCCGGTCGTGTTTTCCTCGCTCTATCCCGCCGACACGGCGGAGTATGAGGATCTGCGCGAGGCGCTGGGCCGGCTGCATCTGAACGATGCCAGCTTCGAATTCGAGGCCGAAAGCTCCGCCGCGCTGGGCATGGGTTTCCGCTGCGGCTTTCTGGGGCTGCTTCATATGGAGATCATCCAGCAGCGGCTCGAACGCGAGTTCGACCTGGAGATCATCGCGACGGCACCGTCGGTCGTCTATCACGTCACGCTCACGGACGGGAAGGAGATCGACCTCCACAACCCGTCCGACTATCCCGACGTGACGCGCATCGCCACCATCGACGAGCCCTGGATCAAGGCCTCGATCATGGTGCCCGACGAGTATCTCGGCTCGGTCCTGCAGCTGTGCACCGAACGCCGTGGCGAGCAGGTCGAACTCACCTATGTGGGCGGCCGTGCGATGGCGGTGTACCGGTTGCCCCTGAACGAGGTGGTGTTCGACTTCTACGACCGGCTCAAATCCATCAGCCGGGGCTATGCCAGCTTCGATTACGAGCTCGACGGTTATCGCGAGGGCAATCTCGTGAAGGTCGATATCCTGGTGAACAGCGAGGTGGTCGACGCGCTGTCGATGGTGGTCCATCGCGACCAGGCCGAGGGGCGGGGCCGGCATTTGTGCACCCGGCTCAAGGATCTGGTGCCCCGCCAGCTGTTCAAGGTCGCACTCCAGGCCGCGATCGGCGGCAAGGTGATTGCCCGTGAGACCGTCAAGGCCAAGCGCAAGGACGTACTC
>JAQCFD010000209.1 GCA_027618305.1 Pseudomonadota bacterium | reverse complement strand
CGGCAATCGGTCCCCCGCCCTGCCCTGTCCGGTCCGTACCGTCGTCGGCGGCGACGCCCTGTCGCTGTCGATCGCCGCCGCCTCGATCATGGCCAAGGTCACGCGCGACCGGATGATGGCCGCGCTGGCCGCCGACCATCCCGGCTATGGCTGGGAACGCAATGCCGGCTATGGCACAGCCGAGCATCGCCGCGCGCTCGAATCCCTCGGCGTCACCATTCATCACCGCCGCAGCTTCGCACCCATACGCGAAATGCTCGCGCGCACCCCTACATCTCGTTAACCGGCTGACTCCAAACACTAAATCGGCCCCGGCGCGAATTTCCGATTGACGCTGAGTCCCGAGTTGGTCATCGTCCGCGCCCATGCGAACCCCTGGCCAAGGTCGCAAAGGCACCGACGTGCCTTTGCGCAATGTGATTCTCAAAGGCGACTGCATCGAGCAGCTGTCTGCACTGCCGGACGCCTGCATCGACGTGGTCTTTGCCGACCCCCCATACAATCTGCAGCTGTCGGGCGAACTCACCCGTCCGAACAATTCGCGCGTCGACGGGGTCGATGATGATTGGGACAAGTTCGACGACCTGGCGGCCTATGACGAATTCAGCCGCGCCTGGCTCGCCGAGGTGCACCGCGTCCTGACTCCCAATGGCGCGCTCTGGGTCATCGGCAGCTATCACAATATTTTCCGTGTCGGCGCGGCGCTGCAGGATCTCGGGTTCTGGATTCTCAACGACGTCGTCTGGCGCAAGACCAACCCGATGCCCAACTTCCGTGGCCGGCGTTTTACCAACGCCCATGAGACGATGATCTGGGCGGCCAAGAGCCAAAGCTCGAAATACACATTCAACTACGACGCCATGAAGGGCCTGAACGACGATCTGCAGATGCGCAGCGACTGGCTGCTGCCGATCTGCAACGGCAGCGAACGGATCAAGGGCGACGATGGCCGCAAGGCGCATCCGACCCAGAAGCCGGAAGCCCTGCTGCACCGCGTCGTGCTCGCCTCGACCCGGGTCGGCGACGTGATCCTCGACCCCTTCTTCGGCAGCGGCACCACGGGGGCGGTCGCCAAGCAGCTCGGCCGTGATTTCATCGGCATCGAACGCGACCCCGATTACATCGCCGTCGCCGAGAAACGGATCGCAAATACCCGACGCATCTCCGAGACCGCGTTGCTTGAGACGCCGTCCAAACGCGAACAGCCGCGCATTCCGTTTGGCTGGCTCGTGGAACGCGGCCTGTTGCGGCCGGGCGAGAAGCTCTATGCGCCGAAGCGCCGGCATGCGGCCAAGATCCGTGCGGACGGCACGATCGTCAGTGCCGAGAACCGGGGCTCGATCCACAAGATCGGCGCCGAGGTGCAGGGCGCTGCGGCCTGCAACGGCTGGACGTTCTGGCATGTGGATGTCGAGGGCCAGCTGGTCCCGATCGACGTGTTGCGTCAGAAGCTGCGCGCCGAACTCAACTAGTCCCGCGTCAGCGCGTTCCCTTCCCCAGATGGGCCATCACGTGGCGCACCACCTTGCGGGTCAGGGTGGGCAGCGCGTGATCGCCAAACGCCTCGAGCGGAATCCACACGCCGCCCAGCGTGGTGCGGCCGTCAATCCGCGCCGCCTTCACCTGAAGTTCCAGTTGCAGATGCGTGAAGCCGTGTTCGACCAGCCCCGGCAGCAAACGCCAATCCGCCGCCACCGGCGGAACGTCACGGAAGTCGGGCGTCTCGGCCCACGGGCCGGACGGCACCTCCATCATGCCGCCGAGCAATCCCGTCTCCGGCCGCCGGCGGAGCAGGACATGTCCGTCCCGGCGCGTCATCCAGTAGGCGACGGCGCGGCGCACCGGGCGCGGCGCCTTGGGGGTGCGGCGCGGCAGGGTTTCCGTCAGGCCTTCGGCACGGGCGCGACACCCCGCCTGCCAGGGGCAGAGGCTGCATGTCGGTGCACGCGGGGTGCAGATCGTCGCCCCCAGATCCATGACCGCCTGGGCGTAATCGCCGGCCCGGTCGTCGGGCGTCAGGCGCACCGCATGTGATTTCAGAACCGGTTTCGAATCCGGCATCGGCGCCTCGACGGCAAACAGCCGCGCCATCACCCGCTCGATATTGCCGTCCACCGGCGTGGCGGTGCGCCCGAACGCGATCGCGGCAATCGCCGCGGCGGTATAGGGGCCGATGCCCGGCAATTCACGCAGGCCCACCTCTGTATCGGGGAAGCGCCCGCCGTGATCGTCGCAAACCAGGCGCGCACATTTATGGAGATTGCGCGCCCGCGCGTAGTAACCGAGCCCCGCCCATTCGGTGAGGACCTGGTCGAGATCCGCGGCCGCCAGGTCCTCGACCCGCGGCCATCGCGCCAGAAACTTCCGAAAATACGGCCCGACGGTCACGACCGTCGTCTGCTGCAGCATCACCTCGCTGAGCCACACATGATAGGGGTCCGCGTACTCCCCCCGGCGTGACCGCGACGGTGGCATGCGCCAGGGCAGGCGCCGCGCGTGGCGGTCATACCATTCGAGGATTGTCGTGGCGGAAGGATCGGGCATCGTCAGAAACATTGTGGCGGTCAGCCCCGCCTTCTAACATGCGCCATGGCCGCGAACGCTGGAAACCTGACGACATGACGAAGAAACGAGCCGGAGGGCTGCGCGCCATCGGCGCCGAGAGCGCGCGCGCCACCGCGCCGATCCGGCGCAAGCGCGGGTTCTTCGAAGCGAGCGTATTTTCAGACTGGCACGATATTGTCGGCGAAGACCTGGCACGCCAGTGCGTGCCGATGCGGCTGGTGCGTGGGCCCGAAGGCGAAGGGGGCACCCTGCATGTCCGCGTCACGGGCCCGCTCGCGCTCGAACTGCAGCATCTCGAGCCCCAGGTCATCGAACGGATCAATTCCTATTACGGCTACCGGGCCGTGGCGGGGCTGCGCCTGCATCAGGGGCCGATCATCGTGCCCGAGCGCCGCCAGGCGGCCGAAACCGTCCGGGCCGACCCCTCAGACATGGCCCAACTCGACGCGAATCTCGCGACCGTCGACGACCCGGAACTGCGCCGTGCCTTGCGGGCATTTGGCGAATCCGTGCTCGCGCGCAACAAGCCGGACAACAGCGGCTGACCCGTGCCGATGGGGGCCCTCGGCGCGTGCCAGGGCCTCCTTTCCGTCACATTTGCCTGCCAGGATCACCCACAGGCCTGCTAACCGATTGGTGCAATGCGCTTTTTCCACGCTTGTGCCGGACGAACGCAGGTCCGTATAATCGCAACATCTTGTGTTTGGAGGACTACGTGCGCCTATATAGAGGAATTGGTACCGCCCTGGCCGGCGTGATTGCGCTCGCGTTTGTGGGCACATCAGCGCCCGCCCAGCAGGCGATCGACGCCGCGGCGGCTTTACGGGAGCGTTCGATCGGCAGCCCCGACGCGCCGGTGACGGTGACCGAGTATTTCTCCTACACCTGTCCCCACTGTGCGAGCTTCCACAACGATGTCTACGGCGACCTCAAGGCGAAGTATGTGGATACGGGCAAGGTTCGTTTTGTGTACCGCGAATTCCCGCTCAACGGTGTCGACCTGCGGGCCGGCATGATGGCGCGCTGCGCCGATCCGCAACGTTTTTCGGGGTTGGTCCAGGTGCTGTTCAAGAACCAGACCAACTGGGCACAATCGCGCGATCCTGTGGGTGAATTGGCCAAGATAGGTCGTTTGGCGGGCATCGATGACGCCACGTTCCAGAGTTGCATCGCGAACGAGGAACTGGCGAACGGGCTCCTTGCCGAGCGCCAGAATGCCAGTTCTCTGGGGGTACAGAGCACGCCGACATTCGCGATCGACGGCCAGCTTTATCCGGGATCGCGTTCGATCGAGGAGTTCTCCGAAATCATCGAGCCGCTTCTGGCGAAGTAGTGATTCGGTGTTCACAATGCGCGGCGTCTTCTAGGCCGAGTTCTTATTTGGGGGTTACGTACCGGTGCAGTTCAACAAGCTGAGACTGACAGGCTTCAAGTCATTCGTCGACGGGACCGATCTCGATATCGCGCCCGGCCTGACCGGTATTGTCGGCCCCAACGGGTGCGGCAAGTCCAATCTCGTGGAAGCGCTGCGCTGGGTCATGGGCGAAACCTCGGCCAAGCAGATGCGCGGCGGCGGCATGGATGACGTCATTTTCGGCGGCACCTCCGATCGGCCGGCCCGTAATGCTGCCGAAGTTGTCCTCAGTCTCGACAACAAGGAGCGGTCGGCGCCGACCCAGTTCAACAATTCCGACGACATCGAAATCTCGCGACGCATCGAACGCGAGAAAGGCTCGAACTACAAGATCAACGGCAGCGACGTGCGCGCGCGCGACGTGCAGATTCTGTTCGCCGACCAGGCGACCGGACCGCGTTCCACCGCACTGGTCAGCCAGGGCCGGGTTGGCGCGCTGATCAATGCGAAACCGACGGACCGCCGCATTCTGCTGGAAGAAGCCGCCGGCATCACGGGGCTGCATTCGCGCCGCCACGAGGCCGAACTGCGGCTGCGCGCCGCGGAAAACAACCTCGAACGGCTCGACGATGTCCTGGTGACCCTCGACGCCCAGCTGAACGGCCTCAAGAAACAGGTCCGTCAGGCGCAGCGCTACAAGAATATTTCCCACGATATTCGTCGCACCGAAGCCTCGGTCCTCCACCATCGCTGGTCGGCGGCAGGATCCGACCTCGCTGGCGCGGAAGAGCGCTTGCGCCAGTCCGAAACCGTGGTTGCCGAACAGACCCGCATCGTGTCGGAGGCAACGCGGCTGCGCGAGAACGCGGCCACTGCGCTGCTACCGTTACGCGAAACCGAAGCGGCAGCGGCCGCCGAATTGCAGACCCTGAACATCGCGCGCGAAGAGCTGGATGCGGAAGAGCAGCGCAACCGGACTGCGACCGAGCAGTGGGAAACCCGCCTGACGCAGATCGAGGCTGACCTGGGTCGCGAACGCGGCCTCGCGGCCGAAGCCCGCAACGCGCTGACCCGTCTGAGCACGGAGAAGACCGAGATCGAACGCGCCTGCGCGGGCGAGGACGAGATGATCGCCGAAACCCGCACCGCCCTTGAGGCGCGCGCCGTCCGGGTGGAGGCTATCGAGACAGAGCTCACCCAGCTGACCGAGCGCCTGGCAACCGGCGAGGCTCAGATCACGGCGCTTGAGCGCGAAGTCGGCGAATTGTCGGCCCGCCGGCGCCGGCTCGAAACCCAGAATGACGAAGCCAAAGCCGAACGCGCGGCGATCGAGGAACAGGGGCTTTCTTCCGACGAACTCGAGATCGCCGAAACCCGTCTGAACGGCGCCGAGGAAAACGTCAAAAGCGCCCGCGCGACACTTGAGATCACCGAAGCGGCGCGTGAGCTTGCCGACGCCGAACGCGACAAGGCCCGCGATATCCGCTCCCAGGCGGATGAAGCCCTTTCTCGGCTGCGCGCGGAAGCCGGCGCGCTCGAGGACCTGCTGGCCACAGAGGCCGAAGCCCTGGATGCCGACTGGACACCGATGATCGACGCGGTCGAGGTGTCTGCCGGATATGAAGCGGCACTCGGTGCGGCTCTCGGTGAAGACCTCGATGCCCCGTCGGATGACCGGGCACCGCGCCACTGGCACGCCATAGCGGTTCCGGCCGGAGACCCCGCCCTGCCGTCAGACGTCCGCCCGCTCGGCGAATATGTCCGCAACGCCGGACCGCTGGCGCGCCGACTGGCACAGATTGGCGTGGTGGCGGATGCCGAAACCGGCGACCGCCTGGCCCGCAACCTGAAAGCCGGACAGCGGCTCGTCGACACGTCGGGAAATTTCTGGCGCTGGGATGGCTACACCACGCGCAACGACGCGCGCTCGACCACTTCGACCCGGCTGCGCCAGCGCAATCGCCTGACCGAACTGGGCGGCAGGATCACAACCGCCGAGACAAGCTTCGAGAAGATCGAGGCGGAACACCGGGCCGCACGCGAAGCCGCC
>JAQCFD010000208.1 GCA_027618305.1 Pseudomonadota bacterium | reverse complement strand
CCCGCAAGGCCGGGCGGAGCCGGGGCCCGGCCTCCCAATTGTTCAATGATCCCTTCTTTCGCCAGTTCTTCGGAGACGCCCTGGGATCGGTCCAGCCCCGTGAGCGGATCGAGAACTCGCTGGGCTCTGGTGTGATCGTCCGCCCGGACGGTTTGATCGTGACCAACTTTCACGTCATCAAAGGTGCGGACAGCATCACCATTGTCTTGTCCGATCGGCGGGAATTCGATGCGGTGATCCTGCGCGAAGACGAGCGGACTGATTTGGCGGTCCTGAAAATCGATGCGGGTGACGAGGTGCTGCCGGCCATCGCGTTGAGCAACAGCGATGAGCTGGAGGTTGGTGACCTCGTGCTCGCCATCGGCAACCCGTTCGGGGTTGGCAAGACGGTGACCAGCGGGATTGTGTCCGGGCTCGCCCGGACCCAGGTCGGCATATCCGATTTCAATTTCTTCATTCAAACCGATGCGGCAATCAATCCCGGCAATTCCGGCGGCGCGTTGCTCCGCATGGACGGCACATTGGCCGGTATCAATACCGCGATTTTCTCGCGCAGCGGCGGCAGTCAGGGTATCGGATTCGCGATCCCGGCGAACATGGTGCGGACGGTCATTGATGGTGCGGCCGTGGGCGCCGAACTGCGCCGGGCCTGGCTGGGCGCTTCTTGCGAGACTGTCACGGCTGAGATTGCCGGGGCCATCGGCTTGCCGCGTCCCGAAGGGGTAATCCTGTCCGAAATACACGCCCAGGGCCCGGCCTTGCGGGCCGGTCTACGATCCGGCGATATTATCACGGCATTTAACGGGCAGCCGGTTTTCGACACCGAAGGGCTTCGGTTCCGGGTCGCGACCGGGACGGTCGGTGACGAGGCGGTTCTATCGGTGCGCCGGAAGGGAACCGAGCTCGAACTTACGCTGGTCCTGGAGCTTCCACCGGAGATTCCGCCGCGCGACCAGCAGGTTTTGGAAGGGCGCCATCCGATCGCCGGTGCGACCGTTGCCAATCTGTCGCCGGCCGTTGCCGAAGAGATGGGGCGCGATCATTTCGAACACGGCGTGGTCGTCCGAGCCATTGCCTCAGGGAGCCCGGCCCATCGTCTGAGCTTTCAGGTTGGCGACGTGATTTTCGCGGTCAACGAGGTGGAGGTTAAGTCGGTGACCCATGTCCGCGAGCTAACCGCAGATCCTGCCCCACGCTGGACGATCAGCGTCCGGCGGGATGGCCGCCTCTTTTCGTTGACGGTTGCGGGATGAGCACCCCCGACAACCAATCGGAAATGTTCGCAGGCCGGGCCCCGAGGCCGCTGGCGGATAGGTTGCGCCCGGAGGCGGTTGGCGACGTGGTCGGGCAGGGGCATCTGCTCGGTCCCGAGGGGCCGATCGGCCGCATGGTCGCGAACGATAGGCTGGCCAGCATGGTCCTGTGGGGACCGCCGGGCTGCGGCAAAACAACAATCGCTCGGCTATTGGCGCTTGAAACAGACTTCACGTTCGAGCCGCTTTCCGCGGTTTTCTCGGGCGTCGCCGATCTGCGCAAAGTCTTTGAGCGTGCCGCAGCACGCCGTGCGGGAGGGCAGGGCACGCTATTGTTCATCGATGAGATTCATCGCTTCAACCGTGCCCAGCAAGATGGGTTCCTGCCCTATGTCGAGGATGGCACGGTCACGCTGATCGGCGCGACCACCGAGAACCCGTCGTTCGAGATCAATGCTGCACTCCTGTCGCGCTGTCAGGTGTTTGTCCTGAACCGGCTCGATGAGCCGGCGCTGGAGGAGCTGCTGGCCCGGGCTGAAGCCCTCGAAGGCAAGCAGCTGCCGGTCGATGGGCAGGCACGGCAGGCACTCAAGGCCATGGCCGACGGGGACGGACGTTACCTGCTGAACCTGGCCGAGGAACTGTTTGCGCTGCGGCCCGACGAAGATCTCGACACCGCACGACTGATTGAAACCGTCCAGAAGCGCGCCCCGCTCTACGACAAGAGCCAGGAGGGCCACTACAACCTGATAAGCGCGCTGCACAAATCCCTGCGCGGCTCCGATGTGGACGCGTCTTTATACTGGCTGGCGCGGATGCTGGCAGGCGGCGAGGATCCGCGCTTTGTGGCGCGGCGGTTGGCACGGGCTGCGGTCGAGGACATCGGTCTGGCGGACCCGCAGGCCCTGCCACACGCCCTGGCGGCCTGGGAGGCTTATGAGCGGATCGGCAGCCCGGAAGGCGAACTTGCGCTCGCGCAATGTGTGATCTATCTGGCGAGCGCACCGAAATCGAATGCGTCGTATAAGGCATTCGGTGCGGCGATG
This sequence comes from Pseudomonadota bacterium, assembly GCA_027618305.1. Lineage (GTDB taxonomy): Bacteria > Pseudomonadota > Alphaproteobacteria > UBA6615 > UBA6615 > UBA8079. The sequence goes on along the minus strand of JAQCFD010000208.1, from coordinate 3,701 downwards.
CGCATGGCGAGAGACACGGGCTCATTGGCACCACCCAAGCACATCCTCAATGCCCCGACGGGGCTCATGAAGGATCTGGGCTATGGCGACGGTTATGCGTATGACCACGACGCCAAGGATGGCTTCTCGGGCCAGGACTATTTCCCCGAAGGTATTGACCGGGCGCAATTCTATAAACCGGTGGAGCGCGGGTTCGAGCGCGAGATCGGTAAGCGACTTGAGTATTGGACGAAGTTGCGTGGCGCGCGGGCCGCGAGCGTCGGCCCCAAAGACGAATGATGATGCCTATGTCGAAGAACGTTCAGCGGTGCGCACGATGAATATGTTGCTGGCCATCGCGTTTGGCGGTGCGATAGGTGCGCTCGGGCGCCATTTCGTCAATGTGGGTGTGGCAAACTGGATTGGTCACGGATTCCCCTGGGGAACGTTGACCGTCAATCTCGTCGGGTCTTTCGCGATGGGCATTCTGGTTCACATTATGGCCACGACCTGGACCGTCACGCCGGAAGTCAGGGCATTGCTGACCGTTGGCGGGCTCGGTGCCTTCACGACATTCTCGACCTTCTCTCTCGACGTAATTGTTCTCTACGAGCGGGGCCAGGTGATGCTTGCGGCCGGTTACGTGCTGGCGTCGGTTGTCGGCGCAGTTGGCGCCCTTTTCATAGGTCTGCGTCTCGCGCGGGTAGTGTTTTCATGAGCCAGGATGATCTTTCAGCGGTCCGTCATATTGCCGTCCAGTCCGACGATGGTGAGGTGCGGCTCGATCGCTGGTTCAAGCGGCACTATCCGGACTTGTCCTACGGGCAGGTTGCGAAATGGTTGCGTACCGGTCAGGTCCGTGTGGATGGCCACCGTGCCAAACCGGGACAACGGGTACGCCAGGGGCAGGAAATTCGCGTACCACCAATGCCGGCGACGCGGACTGACGAACGCCCGGCCGAGAGGGCCCGTCCTCACGTTGATCGAGCAGATGCGACCGCCTTGCGCGAGTCCGTGATCTATCAGGATGAATTTCTGATTGCCCTGAACAAGCCTGCTGGCCTCGCCGTGCAGGGCGGGTCAAAGACTCACCGCCACCTGGATGGCATGCTCGATGCGTTGCAGTTCGACGCCAAGGATCGCCCACGCCTGGTCCATCGCCTCGACAAGGACACGAGCGGCTTGCTGTTGCTGGCCCGCGACCGCCAGACAGCCTCACATCTGGCTGTCCTGTTTCAGGGCCGTGAGGTTGAGAAGACCTACTGGGCACTCGTGGTCGGGATCCCCGGTCATGAATCCGGGGTCATCGATGCCCGACTGGCAAAACGTGGGGGCGAAGGCAGTGAGCGGGTGGAATCGGTCGACGACGGGCTGTCGGCGGAAACCGAGTACCGGATTCTCGATCATGCCGGGCGGCGTATTGCCTGGCTCGAGTTGCGGCCGCGCACCGGCCGGACCCATCAGCTGCGGGTGCACTGCAAGGCTATGGGTACCCCGATCGTCGGTGACGGCAAATATGGTGGCCGTGAGAGCGAAGTGGAAGGTTTGCCGCAGCGCCTGCACCTGCATGCGCGCGCTTTGGTGCTGACACATCCGGTAAGCGGCGAGCGACTTAAACTCGAAGCACCACTGGATGACGTCCTGGCAAAAAGCTGGGCGTTTGTGGGATTTGACGCGAAAACGCGCTGAAATATGGCGTTCGTGTGATCTTTCCCAAATTCTAGGTCGATGGCAATCGCACTCGGCGTCTGGCGGGTCTATTTGTAGAGCGCAAGTGTTTCGCAGCGTTTGGGGTCACACAGGGATCGATTGTTATGAGAATACGTACAGCACTCAAGATTGGCGTGGTTCTCGTGGTCGCAATCACTGTCGGGATCGTGGCGGTTATATTCAATCTGGATCCAAACGACCACAAGGACCGCATCGCCGCTTACGTCGCGCGGGAAACCGGACGTACCCTGACGATTGAAGGGCCGATCGATCTGGAGTGGGGCCGGACCACGCGCATTGCGGTACGTGATGTCAGCCTGTCCAATCCGGCCTGGGCACAGGCGCCGCAGATGGCACATATCGATGAGGCCGATATCCGTTTCGCGCTTTTGCCGCTGCTGCGTGGCCGGATCGACATCGACCACCTGACGCTTCGCGGTGCGCGGGTCTTTGTCGAGACCGACAAGGAGGGACGCAGCAATCTCGATTTCAAAGAGGCGCAAGCGAAACCCGATAGAGACGATCGCGAGCGAAATTTCGGCATTGATCTCGAAATTGCCGAACTCGAGATCGACGATGTTCGGGTTTCGTACCGTGACGGGCAGGCCGGTACGGAGACGATCGGTACGGTTCAGCGCATAAAAGCGCTGCCGGCTGAGCCTGGCGCACCCCTTGATATCGATATCGCTGCGGATGTGCGCCTGGGCGCCCATCTGGCCAAGATCGATCTGGATGGTCAGATCGGGTCCTGGAACGACATTATCCGTGGTGACCGTCAGGTGCCGTTCGACCTTACCGGCGAAGTTCTGGGGCTGAATGTAGAGATCGATGGCGCTGTTCGCGGGCCGGAAAACCCGACCGGCTTCGACATTGATGTGCTGATCTCCGGCGACGTTCTGGCAACCGTCCAGCCGTTTCTTGCCACGCCATTGCCGAAACTTGGGGATGTGTCCCTGTCTGCGGAAATCAGCGGTGGTCAGGAAAGCCCGGTCGTGAACGTCGTTTTCCTGAACGCGGCCAACACCCACGTCACCGGAAAGCTGAACCTTGCCCTGTCGGACGGTGCGCCCGATGTCGCAATTGACCTGAAAGCCGAGTTGCGTGATCAGGGGTTGGCAGCGGTGGAGCCGCTTGCCCGAATTTCATTGGCCCATCTTGGCCCGGTCAACGGCACCGTCAACATCGTCGGCGATCTCGAGACTCTTCGCTTTGAACCCAACCGTGTGAGCGTCGCCGAAAGTTTCGTTTCCGGTTCGGTCACGGTCGGCCCGCTGTTGGATAATCCGGATGTTTCCTACGACCTGATCGTGACGGCGAACGGGCAGACGCTGGGCGTCGCGGAACCGATCGCGGGTGTCTCTCTGCCGGATGTGGGGCCCATCAAGGGCGAAATACGGGTGATTGGTAATCTCGACAAGGCACGGGTGGAGTCGTCCGGCCTGTCCGCGGAAGGCACAGTGGGGCGTGGCCGCGTGGATGTCGCAAATTTCGAGGCGGATGATCCGGACGTCACCCTCAATCTCGTTCTGACGGCGACAGACCAGTCGCTCGACAGCTTTCGTGGCATGCTCGGCGACGCGTTGGCCAATCTCGGGCCCGTCGGCGGGGAGGGGGCGGGGACCGGGACATTGCCGGATATGCGCCTGATGCTCACCGGTTTCACCGTTGACAATATCGAGGCCGATGGCGACGTCACCCTCGATGTCGATGCGGACGAACCGATCATTGGTTTTCGTCTGGATATTGCGGCAGAGGAACAAACGCTGGAGCAGTTCCAGGCGCTTTTGGGCTTTGAATGGCCGGATCTCGGACCCGTCGAGTTTGCCGGCCTTGTGGCGGGGAATCTCGAACGGATGACCCTGGAGCGATTTTCATTCCGCAGCGCGACCACGGACCTGGCCGGTCACGCGCGGCTGGTGCTCGACCCTGCCGCGATTGAGGTCGAGGCGGTTGTGACGTCCGAGACAACCGACCTCACACGCCTGTTCCCGGACTTTGAGCCGGCACATACC
>JAQCFD010000207.1 GCA_027618305.1 Pseudomonadota bacterium | reverse complement strand
CAGACCCGCCCCTACGGCGGACTAAACCGCGGCGAACAAGTTGTAGGGGCGGGTTTCAAACCCGCCCGACTTATTGACCGGGGCTAGAAGCGGCGGGCAGGACGAACAAGAAAACACGCGCGGGTCCCGAATGCCCTCATCCTGAGCTTGTCGAAGGAGAGGGCCGTATCCTCATACTTCGACAGGCTCAGCATGAGGATACTTGTGTGCGGCAACGACGGCCTATGGCCGCTCAATGCTGGCGACGGCGAATGCCGTCTTGAAGTTATCGCACCACACGACGACGCTGCCCCAGGCGGCCAGGTCCACGTCATCGGGCATCGCATAGGCCTGATCGCCGGTGAGACTTTTGAGCTTGCCCAGCGACAGGAACTTCGCCGTGACATCCTCGGGAAACAGCGGATCGGGCTCTTCCACGAGATAGACGAACAGGTTGGGACCGGGAACGATCTCCATTCTCAGGAGTTCGACGGTTCGCGTGCCGTCGGCAGCGCGGGTGATCCGCAGGTTGCCGGACCCGCGGTGGACAGGGTCGCCATCGCGAAATGTGCCGCCGGCGAGAAGCCCGTCCTGCGCCATGGCCGGGGATTTGATCAGGAAAGGGGCGGTCGCTGCGGCGACCAGAAACGTCCGTCGACGCATCACGCGTCCGCGTTCGGTGTGAGGACGACCTTGCCGTTGCGCCCGCCCTTCATGGCGTGGGTGACCGCGTCCTTGATCCGGTCGAGGGGGTACGTGGCCTCGATCTCGGCGTGCATTCGGCCCTCGGCAATGTAGCCCACCAGTTCGCCATAGACGGCCTTGCGCTCGTCCAGCGTAGAGTCCCGGCGCAGCCACAAGGTGAGCCAGACACCGACGAGATCGATCTCGCGAAAAATGATGTCGTCCGGCCATAGCTGGCAGGGTTTCTTCGACAGCAGGCCGTAATTGGCGATCTTGCCGCCATCGGCCAGACAATCGGCCAGATGCTGGGTCGAATCTCCGGCGACGGCGTCGATCGCGAGCTTGATGGGGGCACCGCCGGTCGCGGCCTTGACCCGTTCACCGAGGTCGGTTCCGTCGACCGCGCAAACGTCGCCACCCGCATTGGCGATGAAATCCTCAAGTCCTTCGCGCCGGACCACATTGACCGTCTTCAGGCCGTAGATGCCGGCGAGCTGCATCACATACTGGCCGACCGCGGAGTTGGCCGCGTTCTGGATCACCCAATCACCGGGTTCCAGGTCGACCACCGTCTTGAGAAGCAACCAGGCCGTCGGCGGATTGGCCATCAGCATCGCCATCTGGGTCGGATCGCCGGACGCGGGCAGGGGGATCAGTATATTCTCGGCCTTGACCACCACCTGTTGCCGCCAGGTGCCGGAATAGGGCGGGATCATCACCCGGTCGCCGGGTTTCACGTTGGTGACGTCCGATCCGACCTCGCGGACGATGCCGGCGCCCTCGGCGCCCGGGATGGCCGGCAGCTCCGGCTGGACGCCATAGCCACCGGACAGGGTCAGGAGGTGTGATGGGTTGATCGCCGCTGCCTCGACATCGATCAGCGCCTCATCAGGGCCCACTTCGGCCGTCTGCAAATCGATGAGTTCGACCACATCGGGCGGGTTGCCGGTCTTGGAGAACTGGACCGCCTTCTTCATGTCACCCATTGGGACACTCCAACTGGACCTCATCCTTCGACAGGCTCAGGATGAGGCCGGAACGGTAAAATTCCTCATGTTGAGCTTGTCGAAACATGAGGGAGCGAATGTCTCGAATGATCAGGCGGCGGTCTTGATCTTGCCCAGTTCGTTGTCGACGATCACCGGGGTCTCGAAAATAGTGATGTCGGGGTCGACGCCGTAGAGATTGCGGATCGCTTCACGCCAGGGGCCGCCCTCGGCATAGACCTTTTCCGCCGCTTCGCGGTTTTCCCAGGTGTAGACGCCGCCGCCGACACCGCGGTCACCGTCGAACAGGAAGTTTTTGCGGATCAGGCCGGCCATGCCTTCGAATTTGGGGGCCACATTTTTCATGTTGGTAAACACCTCGTCGCGCGTGGTGCCGTCTTTCACTTTGAACTGGACAAGTGCGGTGATCATCGGTGTTGTCTCCTGCAAGAATTAGAAACCGTTACAGGCATATTGCGGCAATCGCTGCGGGCGTACAACAACGCCCTGTCCGGAGCTCACATGTTGATCGGATCGAAATCCGGGACGCCGGTTTGGCTGACCGGAAACCTGCGGGGCATGGGCTGGATGGTCCTGACCGGCATGTTGATCGTGTCGATGCACGCGATGATCCGGCATCTCGCAGCGGATATGCATCCGCTCGAGATCGGCTTCTTCCGGACCGCCTTCGGCGCACCGATCGTCGGGATTTTGTTCTGGAAATATGGCTGGGGCATTCTGCGGACGGACCAGATCAAGGTGCATGGTATTCGCGCCGTGGGTCACGTGATCGCGATGATGATGTTCTTCACGGGCCTGACCATGACCCCGTTGACCACGGCCAATGCCCTGGCGTTCACGGCACCGCTGTTCGCCGCGGTGCTGGCGGTCCTGATTCTGGGCGAGGTTTTCCGCTGGCGGCGCTGGGCGGCGTTGCTGTTCGGCTTTGCCGGAACGTTGGTCATCATCCGGCCCGGCATCATCGATGTCGGCACGGGCCCGCTGCTGATCCTTGCGTCGTCGGGCATCTGGGGCATCGTACTGGTTGTGATCAAGTCGTTGGGCCGCCGCGACGCGACCCCGACGATCGTCACCTATATGGTGCTGTTCATGACGCCCCTGTCCCTGATCCCGGCGTTATTTGTGTGGGTCTGGCCGACCTGGGAGCAGCTGGGAATCCTTCTGATTCTCGGTCTGATGGGCACCACCGGGCACCTGACGCTGACCCAGTCGCTGCGGGTGGGTGATGCCGCCGTCGTCATGCCGATGGATTTCTTCAAACTGGTCTGGGCGGCTATGCTGGGGTTCCTGTTCTTCGCCGAGTTGCCCGACATATTCACCTGGATTGGCGGCTTCATGATCTTCGCCAGTGCGACCTATCTTGCGCTACGTGAGCGCGCCGAGACGAAACCCCGAGGTACCTGATGAACGCGCGTGCACATATATCGGCAGTCGCCACGGCCGTGCCCGAGCACGTGCTCGATCAGAATGAGGTGGTCAAGCGGTCGCGCGAGATCTTCGCGCCGGACGTTCCCGGGTTCGAACGTTTTACGGACGCTTATCGGAACGCGGCAATCGAGACGCGTCGTTCCTGCGTACCGATCGATTGGTACGCCGAGGCACATCCGTTTTCGGAACGGAACGATCTGTATATCAAACATGCCGTCGACCTCCTGTGCCGGGTCAGCCAGGATTTGTTCGAGCAGGCCGGAATCACTGCGGCGGATGTGGACGCCATCGTCGTTGCCTCGACGACCGGCGTGGCGACGCCGAGCCTCGATGCGTTGCTGCTGGAGCGTTTGCCGTTTCGCCGCGATGTGCAGCGCCTGCCGGTGTTCGGGCTTGGTTGTGCCGGCGGCGTCAGCGGCCTTGCCCGCGCCGCCCAGATGGCGATGAGCCGGCCGGACAGCTGCGTTTTGTATTTGGTTGTCGAGCTTTGCGGCCTGACCTTCCGGGTCAACGACACCTCGAAGAGCAACATCATCGCCACCGCGCTGTTTGGCGACGGGGCGGCGGGGGCGCTGCTGGGTTGCGAACAGCCCGGCCCGGAAGTTGTCGGCTGGGGCGAACACACCTGGGAAGATTCCCTCGATGTCATGGGATGGGAGGTCGGTGACGACGGCCTCGGTGTCTTGTTTTCGCGCGACATTCCCCATTTGGTCCGCACCCGGTTACGCGAACCCGCCTACGGGTTCCTCGAAAGCCACGGTTTGGGGCCGCAGGACATCGCGCGGCATGCCTGCCATCCGGGCGGGGCAAAGGTCCTCGACGCGCTGGAAGAGGTCTATGGCCTGCCGTCGGGAGAGCTCAAGGCGGCGCGCGATATTCTGCGCCGGTTCGGCAATATGTCCGCAGCAACGGCCATGTTCGTCCTGGCGGAGACCATGCGTGAAGGCACGCCGGGCAACTGGCTGATGTCGGCGATGGGCCCCGGTTTCACGGCGTCGTTCGCGTTGCTGGACGCGTCATGACCGCCTGGTATCTGCTGATCGGACTGATCGTTGTCCAGCGGTTGATCGAGCTGGCGATCGCCCGGATCAACACGCGGCGCCTGCTCGCCGAAGGTGCGGTGGAGGTCGGGGCCAGCCACTATCCGCTCATTGTCCTGCTGCACGCGGCCTGGTTCGTGAGTCTTCTCGTTTTCGTGCCGGGCGACAGCCTCATCGACCCGATCCTTCTGGGGGTGTTCATCCTGTTGCAGCTCGGGCGGGTCTGGGTGCTGACCAGCCTCGGGCGCTACTGGACCACCCGGATTATCACAATGCCCGGTGCGCCCTTGGTGCGGCGGGGGCCGTTCCGGTTGGTCCGCCACCCGAACTATCTGATTGTCGAGGCGGAGATCATCGTCGTGCCGATGATTGCCGGTGCCTGGGAGCTGGCGATCATCTTCGGGATCGCCAACGCCGCCGTCCTGGCGTTGCGCATTCGGGTCGAAGAACAGGCCCTGAAGGCCCGGCGCGCCTAGAACGACACCTAGAGAAACGGATCGGGCCGGACGCGGATGAGCTGGCGGCCCATGTTGCGTCCTTCATAGAGCCCGGCCAGTGCCGCGCCAGCATTTTCGAGGCCGTCGACAATATCTTCGCGATACTGAATCTTCCCGTCGCGTACCCATTCGCTGAGGTCGGCGAGGGCCTCGCCATAACGATGGGCGTAGTCGAAGGTCAGAAACCCTTCCATGCGGATACGGTTGACCAGCAAGTTCCGCTCGGGGCGGAGCCCGGTGGGCTGGGGGATCCAGCTGTCGGTCGACGCGGTCCCACAAATCACAACCCGGCCGTGCAGATTGACCTGGCCGAGGACGATGTCGAGGGTCGCACCACCGACATTGTCGTAATAGACATCGATGCCGTCGGGACAGGCCTGCCGGATCGCGGCGTCGAGATCATCGACGGCCTTGTAGTCGATCACATCGTCAAACCCGAATACATCGGTGCAAAGCGCGGCCTTTTCCGCACCGCCCGCAATCCCAATCGTCCGGCAGCCTTTGATTTTTGCGATCTGCCCGACCGCGCTGCCGACGGCGCCGGCGGCGGTCGAGACCAGGACCGTATCGCCGGCCTTGGGTTGGCCGACGGCCAGCAAACCGAAATAGGCGGTGAAGCCGTTGATCCCCAGAATGCCGAGGGCCGTGGAGAGCGGCGCATCAGCCGGATCGACCTTGCGGAAGGTCGGCAGGTTGGGGTCGGCGACCACATATTCCGCCCAGCCGGTGTTGGCCGCGACGACCTCGCCTTCCTGGACATCCGGATGGTTAGATTCCACCACAACACCGACGCTGAATGAGTGCATCGTCGTGCCGGTTTCGACGCTGGCATAGTTGCGCGCCTTGCTGATCCAGCCCTTCATGCCGGGATCGGCGGTAACATAGACATTGTTGATCAGGACCTCGCCATCACCGGGCACGGGGGCGTCGCCTTCAACCAATTCGAACAATTCGGGGGCAGGGAGGCCATCGGCGCGTTGCTTGAGGATGACGTGACTGTTGCGATGCTGGGACACGGGCAGGGCTTCCTGTTGACGATCGGGGGGCGGCAATCTATGCGGTCTGTGCGACGGTACTGTATTTGTCGCGAGGCAAAACCGGGTAAACGAGAAGATTGCCCGTCGAACGGAGAAACGCAAACACCATGCGTTCAACGCTTCCAGGTCCGCTGTCCAGACGCGCCACCGGTTTCGATCGAATTCTGGGGTTGATTCTCGTGGTATCTCTCGGCGCGTTGGTGGCGGGTCTCCTGTTGCCCGCCATCACGGTCCGCTCGCTTTTCATCTCCCAGGATTTCTCGCTGGTCCAAAGCGTCCTGTCGTTCCTCGATCAGGTGGACTGGTTTCTGCTCATTATCACCTCCCTGTTCTCGGTGG
>JAQCFD010000206.1 GCA_027618305.1 Pseudomonadota bacterium | reverse complement strand
GCATCTTTCTGACGGCCATGCACGAGATGCGCGGATCAAGTCCGCGCATGACGAGACGGGTGAAACAAGTCTCTCCTACTCCGCAGCCTGTGCCGCGCCCGCATCGATCAGCTCGGTCAGCATCTGCGGGTCGACCGGGTAGTAGTCGATCACCACACCGAAATCTGTCAGCGCGTTCTCGATCGCGGCCACGATCGCGGCGGCGGCCGGGATGGTGCCGCCCTCGCCTGCCCCCTTCACACCGAGCGAGTTCAGCGGCGAAGGCGTTTCCATATGGGTGACGTCCACGCGCGGCATTTCACTGGCCAGCGGCAGGAGGTATTCGCCGTAGTTCATCGTCAACGGCTGACCTTGGTCGTCATAGATCATGCGTTCGAACAAGGCGTTGCCGATCCCATGAACCACACCACCGACGATCTGACCGTGCACGACCATCGGGTTGATCATCACGCCGCAGTCATGGGCGACGGAATAGCGCAGCACGCGCACCTCGCCGGTGCCCGGGTCGACCTCGACTTCGGCCACGTTCGAACCACAGGCAATCGGCGACCCGCTGGAGCCATCGAAGGAGGTAGCTTCAAGCAGCGGATCAAAGCCCTTCGGGACCCGCATCGCGGACATCGGCGTCAACTGAACGGCCAATTCTCCCAGCGATATGGACAGATCAGGCGCCCCGTTCACGCGGACCACACCGTCCTCGATATCCAGATCGGCTTCCGAGGCTTCCAGAACTTCGGCGGCCAATTTCAGGGCCTTTTCGCGAACCTGGAGCGCCGCGTCGTGGGCCGACGGACCGACATTTGCCGCCACGCGACTGCCGATCGTGCCGACCCCATGGGAGAACTTCGCCGTGTCCGCAGACTCAAAGAGAATATCCTCCGGCTTCACGCCGAGATTTCCCGCGACGATCATGGCGATCATCGTGTGATGTCCCTGGCCCTGACTTGCGGCCCCGGTGCGAACGGCGACCTTGCCCGAAGACTCGACCCGAACGGTCGTGCCCTCGTAAGGACCCATGCCGGTATCCTCGATACATGACGAAATCCCGATGCCCAGATAGCGGCCTTCGGCACGGGCCGCGGCCTGGCGTTCCTTGAAGCTGTTGTAATCGGAAAGATCCAGCGCCTTCTCGAGCAGCGCCTCATAGTCACCGCTGTCATAGATGCACGGGACGCCGCCGCGAAGCTTGGCGCCGGTCTCGTAAGGCATCTGGTCGGGGCGCACATAATTGCGCCGGCGCACTTCGGCCGGATCGATACCCAATTCGCGCGAGACCAGCTGGACCATGCGCTCGACGGCATAGATTCCGCACGGACGGCCCGCGCCACGCACCGGCGAGTTCGGGACCGTGTTGGTAAAGACGATGTCCACCTTCACGTCGATCGCCGGAATCGAATAGGCACCCGGCAGGGGCGTGAGGGAGCTGTTCGGCAACAGGATTCCGTAAGGAATATAGGCGCCATTCTCATGGGTCACCTTGCCGCGCAGGCCGAGAATTTTCCCTTCGGCGGTGCAGGCGACCTCCAGGTCCCAATGCTGGTCACGCTGGGTCGTCGTGGCGACAAAATGCTCCCGGCGATCCTCGATCCACTTGACCGGGCATTTCATGATCCGCGCCGCCAGCGATATCGCGACTTCTTCGGGGTAGAATCCGGCCTTCGGGCCGAAACCGCCGCCCACATCCGGCGCGATAACGCGAACACGCTCTTCGGATTCATCCAGCCAGGTGGCCAGTGCGCGACGGATCAGATAGGGCGATTGGGCCGAGGTCCAAAGGGTCAGCCCGTCACCCCAGGGATCGTCCCGGGCAATGACGCCGCGCGTCTCCATCGAATGGCACCCGCCGCGATGCTGCATGAACGCCGCCGAAAACACGTGGTCGGCCTTCGCGAACGAATCCTCGATGTCACCGAAGCTTGACCGCATCCTGCCCATCAGGTTCGATGTCGTATCGGCATGGGCCAGCGGCGCATCGTCCTTCAGCGCGGTCATGATGTTCACAACCGCCGGCAGCGCCTCGTAATCCACGTCGATGAGTGCCAGCGCATCCTCGGCAATGGCACGGCTGTCCGCCACCACGACGGCCACGGCCTCGCCCACATAGCAGACTTCATCCTTCGCCAGCGGGTATTGGGTCTTGTTCTGTTCAATCACCGGCGCCGGATAAAGCTGGTTCATCCTGTGGCTGTATTTCGCCCCCAGGTCGGCATGGGTGATCACACGATGCACGCCTTCCAGCGCCGTCGCGCGGGATGAGTCGATCGAACGGATTTTCGCATGGGCCATCGGCGCCCGCAGGAAGGCCGCGTGGAGCATGCCTTCCATGGTGATGTCATCGACATACCGACCGTGACCGGTCAGCAGCCGGGGATCTTCCATGCGTTGGACTTCTGCGCCCAGGTAACGAACACCCATGGTTCTAGCTCCCCTTCTGCATGGTCTTGGCGGCATCCAGCGCCGCATCGACGATGCCCTGATAGCCGGTGCACCGGCAGATATTTCCCGAGATGGCTTCTCGGACATCCCGTTCGCTCGGATCGGGATTGTCCCGCAGGAAGGCCGTCAACGTGGTCAGCATTCCGGGGGTACAGAAGCCGCACTGCAGCCCATGATGTTTCCAGAAGGCCGCCTGCAACGCGTTCAGGGTCCCGTCATCCTCGGCCAGCCCTTCGACGGTGGTGACCTCATGCCCGTTGGCCTGAACGGCCAGCATCAGGCACGACCGCACCGCTTCGCCGTCGACCATCACCGTGCAGGCGCCACACACACCATGTTCACAGCCCATATGGGTGCCGGTCAGACCCAGGCCATGCCGCAGGAAATCACCCAGGCTGGTGCGGGTTTCAACATTCGCAGCATGGCTTTCGCCGTTCACTGTCAATTCGATATCGCGGGTATCGGCCATGATCAGGCACTCCCGTTTGCGTTGGGGGCGAGGTTATTGGCGGCGGCGATGAGCGCTCGCTCGACGAGGGTGGCTGCCAGGCGCTGGCGATAGGCGGATGTCACATAGGCATCCGACATGGCCTCGATGCCGCGCGCGATTTCCGCCGCGGCCTTGAACGCTTCCGTGTCGGGTGCGGCACCGACCAGGGCTGTCTCGGCCTCGGTCAGGCGGATCGGGCGCACATCCGCACCCCCGATCGAGATCGCCGCGCGGGTGATCTTGCCACCGTCAATGGTCAGCAGAGCGGCCGCCGCCACAATCGCGAAATCGCCATGGCGGCGGGCAAACTCGACAAAGCCGTGGCCGGTGTTGCCACCCCAATGGGGCACAGACACGCCGGTCAGGATTTCGTCCGGTCCAATCGACGCCAGCATGTAGGCGAGGGGCCATTCGGCGAACGGCAGCTTGCGTGCGCCGTCCGGTCCCTGAACCGTCAGTTCAGCGTCATACAGGGCCATCAGGCAGGGCAGCTCGGCAGCGGGATCGAGATGGCACAGGCTGCCGCCGATGGTGCCCCGGTTGCGGGTCTGGAAATGCCCGACCCAGTGCAGCGCGGCGGGAATGATCGGCGCCTTCGCGGCAATCACAGCGTCGCGCATCAGGTCGCGCTGGCGGGTCATCGCGCCGATCTCGACATGATCGCCCGCGTCGCGAATGCCGGCGATGCCGTCGATCCGGTTCAGGTCGACCACATGGTCGGGCACGACGAAGCGCATGTTCAGCATCGGCATCAGCGACTGGCCTCCGGCCAGCACCTTGGCGTCTTCATGGGTGGCGAGCAGGGCCACGGCCTCATCAGCAGTGGTCGGGTCGTGATAGGTGAATGGCGCCGGTTTCATCGGGCCGCCTCCGGATATGAGTTCAATTCGTTGTGCATAGTTCTAGGCCTTGCCGCCGAAGGCGCCGCGGATCATCGACCACAGGGCGCGGAAAAACAGGCTGATGCCCGAAATACTGTTGTCGGCGGGTCCGACCGTTGCGGGTTGTGCCGGTGCCACTTCGGCCGTCGCCGCGTCAGCCTCAGGCGTGCCGGCTGCCACATCCCCGGCCGCGCCGATCTCGGCTTCCAAATTCTTCGCGAAGTCGGAGATGATCTGCCCGGCGATCGCGTCGATCAGCCCCGAGGCGCGGCCGTACTGGGCGATCGAACCGGTCAGATCGATATCGCTGGCGATGTCCACCCGGCTGGCATCGCCGTCGGCGACCAGCTTGAACACGACGCTCGCAGTCGCCGCACCGCGGCCCTTGGTATCGTTGCCCTTGGCCTTGACGGTGGCCGTGCGGTTGGCTTCATCGATCTCGGTGATTTCCGCCTCGCCCGAAAAGGTCAGGGATACCGGGCCGACCCGCAGCTTGGCATTGCCCTTATAGGTCCGCTCGCCGACGGTTTCCGTCAGCTCCGCACCCGGCATGCAGGGTGCTATCCGCGGCACATCCAGCAGGATGGCCCATGCGACATCGGGCGGTGCGGGCACCGTAAAACTATTCTCTAACTGCATCGGGCTCCCCGTCCCAGATCGCCAAAACCCGGGCGTTCCTGGTGCGCCCTTGTACTGGCGCACACAGTAATTTTCTTATTGTGGAATCGCAACCGATGCGCGGTGAATTCAGCCCGAAACATTCTCCAAAAATTATCCCGATTCGCTTCCTGGGATCGCCGGGTTCCTGAAAACAGCTTTGCCCTCATCCAATGCCAGCGCGGCGTCCGAGCGTTCGAACGCCGACGCCGGGGAGCGTTTCCCTTTCTTTCCGAAAGGTTCGCACGCGAGCTCGGTCAGGCTTCGAAAAATATAATTTTTTCCCGAATCATTTTCCCATTGAATTCGTGACCCTTCTCTTCTATTTGCAAGCCACAGACGCAATCGCACGTACCGCTGGCCCAGGTGGTGTATGTAACGACGGACGCGTCCTTTTTGGTGCATCCGGGAATTGTCCGGGCTAGAAGGGGTGTGACGATGTTGGCTACTGATCAGGGCAGCAATGCCCGATTCCGCAATGCTTCCCGTAAAAACCGATCCAAGGCCGTAAAAACGGCACCGATTTCGCTCGTCGCCGAACCGGCGACCGGGATCCGCCTTCCGGCAGCACAAGGCGACATGCCGCCGCGTATTGCCGAATACCTTGCCAGCCAGGTGCTGGACGATCCGTGCCTCGTCATCGATGTCGATATCGTCGAGCACAACTATATCTCGCTCTCCCGCTCCCTGCCCGTCGCCCGGATTTTCTATGCGGTAAAAGCCAATCCCGCCGAGGCGATCCTCGAACGCCTCGCATCGCTCGGATCGCACTTCGATGCAGCGAGCCCGACCGAGATCGATCTCTGCCTGGCGCAGGGCATCTCGCCAAGCCGCATTTCCTACGGCAACACCATCAAAAAGCAGCGCGACATTGCCTATGCCTATGCCCGCGGCGTCCGGATGTTTGCCTTTGACAGCGATGCCGAGCTTGAAAAGCTCGCCGAAGCGGCACCGGGCGCGAAGGTCTATTGCCGCGTCCTGATGGAGTGCGAGGGTGCCGAATGGCCACTATCGCGCAAGTTCGGTTGCGAGGCAGAGATGGCCAGCCGCCTTCTGGTGCGCGCCCGCGACCTCGGGCTCGATCCCTATGGCGTGTCCTTTCATGTCGGCTCCCAGCAGACGGATGTCAGCCAGTGGAACCTTGCGCTGGGCCGCGTGGCCGCCCTGTTCGAAAGCGTCCAGGCACGGGGTATCGAGCTCCGTATGGTCAATCTCGGCGGCGGACTCCCCTCGCGATACCGTACTGCGGTTCATCCGGTCGAGGCCTATGCTGACGCCATCATGGCTGCAATGACCGAGCATTTCGGGCCGGCCATGCCGGAAATCATTGTCGAACCGGGCCGCTCGATCGTCGGGGACGCCGGAGTTATCCAGGCTGAAGTCGTCCTGATTTCCCGGAAATCGGATCTGGAGGACAAGCGCTGGGTCTATCTCGACATCGGCAAGTTCTCCGGACTTGCCGAGACGATGGACGAAGCCATCAAGTATCGGTTCGTCACGCCGTACGATGGGGGTGCGGTCGGCGAGGTGGTCCTCGCAGGTCCCACCTGCGACAGCGCCGATATCCTCTACGAGAAAACCGCCTA
>JAQCFD010000205.1 GCA_027618305.1 Pseudomonadota bacterium | reverse complement strand
AGATCGTCGAAACCGTTCTGAAGAGCCAATCCGAAGCGTTTCGTCAGGTCGTGTTGTTCGAGTATCCGCGCCGGGGCAATTGGGCAATGGGCTTCGTCACCGGCACGACCAAGGGTGAAATCCAGGCGCTGACGGATGACGATGTCGTCAATGTGTTCCTGCCGACAACCCCAAACCCGACATCGGGCTATTTGCTGTTCGTACCGCGTCGCGAACTGATGCCGCTGTCGATGACGGTGGAAGAGGGGATCAAGATGATTATCACCGGCGGCATCGTGACACCGAAAGACAGGCGGCCCTTGGAGGAGCAGAAAATCAAGCGCATCGCAGCGGCTGACGGCGACAATCCGACCATCTCACCCGACGACAGCATGGCGGCGCCTGCCAAGACGCCGAAGCCTGATATTTCGGTGCCGGAAAAGGCCGCCGCCAAGGGTGACTGATACCCGCCTGGCTCAGCCCGAGCGCGCGTAGCGCACGGCCGCGTCTCTCTCGAACAAATACAGCAACGTGCGCAACGCATCGCCGCGTGCGGATTCGAGGCCCGGGTCCCGGTCCATTATCAGCCGCGCATCGTCGCGGGCCATCGCCAGCAATTCCCCATGGGCGTCGAGGCTCACCAACCGGAATTCCGGCAATCCTGATTGCCGGGTGCCCAGAACATCGCCGGCGCCGCGCAACCGCAGATCCTGCTCGGCAATTTCGAACCCGTCATCCGTATCGCGCAGAACACGCAGTCGTTCGCGGCCGGTCTCACCCGTTTCATGCCCGTACAGCAATAGACAGGTAGCCTCCCGGTCGCCGCGCCCGATCCGGCCCCGCAGCTGATGCAACTGGGCCAGGCCGAACCGCTCGGCATGTTCGATCACCATCACGGTCGCCTCGGGCACATCGACACCCACTTCGATCACCGTGGTGGCAACCAGCACATCGATCGCCGGGGCCACGCCGTCGGCGAACCGCGCCATGACCGCGTCCTTTTCCTTGCCCGGCATCTTCCCGTGGACCAGACCGACCCGTTCACCGAAGCGTTCGCGCAGCGCGGCATAGCGCGCGGTCGCGGCTGCGACGTCAATGGTCTCGGATTCTTCGACCAGCGGACAGACCCAGAAAACCTTGCCGCCGGCATCGAGTTGTCGCTGCACCCCGGCGACCGCATCATGCAGCCGGTCCACCGAGGCGGTCGTGGTCTTGACCGGCTTGCGCCCGGCGGGTTTCTCGCGGAGTTGGGATTCATCCAGATCGCCATAGGCGGCAAGCATCAGGGTGCGCGGAATGGGGGTCGCGGTCATCAGAAGCACATCGACCAAAGTGCCTTTTTCGGCCAGCAGGAGGCGCTGATGGACACCGAACCGGTGCTGTTCGTCGACCACAGCAACCGCCAGGTCCTGGAACGCGATGTCGCCCTGAAACAGCGCATGCGTGCCAACGACAATTGGAATCTCGCCTGTCGCCAATCCTTCGAGGATATCCGCACGCGCCTTGCCCTTGTCCCGACCGGTCAGCAGTACGCAATGAATACCTGCCGCCGCAGCGAGGGGCGCAATCGTGGCGTGGTGCTGCCTGGCCAGGATTTCCGTCGGCGCCATCAACGCTGCCTGCCGGCCGGCTTCGACCGCGGTCAGCATCGCCATCAACGCCACCACCGTTTTTCCGCTGCCGACATCACCCTGCAACAGGCGGAGCATGCGCTGTTCGGACTCCATGTCGTCCTCGATTTCCAAAATTGCGGCCTTCTGACTGCCGGTGAGTTCGAAGGGCAGCGCATCGAGAACGCGTTTTCGCAGCCGACCGTCACCGATGATCGCACGGCCGGCCCGACGCCGGACGTGTGAGCGGACGAGCATGATCGAAAGCTGGCTTGCCAGAAGCTCATCATAGGCGAGCCGCATGCGGGCTGGCGATACAGGGTCGAGATCGCAGAGATCGCCCGGCTCGTGCGCCACGGTCAGCGCGTCATGCCAACTGGCCCACTCGCGCTTTGCAACAAGGGCCGGATCGAGCCACTCAGCCAGCACCGGTGCGCGTGCCAATGCGCCGGTAACCGCCTTGCCGAGCACGTTTTGTGACAAC
Source organism: Pseudomonadota bacterium (assembly GCA_027618305.1). Lineage (GTDB taxonomy): Bacteria > Pseudomonadota > Alphaproteobacteria > UBA6615 > UBA6615 > UBA8079. The sequence continues at coordinate 4,034 of JAQCFD010000205.1, read as the reverse complement.
CCCTCGGTCAGTGCATAAACCGGCTGCACTCGCATCACATTGTCCCGCTCGGTCAGCTTGGCGACGATGTCCGGATGGGTCATCTGGAGCCTGCCGTCATAGAGATCGGCGGTACCGCTGACGAGTCGCGTCTCGCCCTCCGGCAATGCGGCGGTCAGATAGTCGGCGCGGCCGTGGAAATAGACGAGGGTGATCTCGCCCGTGTGGTCCCGGCAATCGATCCGGTACGGAATCCGGCGGTTGGACACCGGTGGGGCGTGATGCTTGGTGACGGTCAGTTCAAGCGTGGCGATGCGCCCGGGTTCCAGGTCCACGAGTTTGGGACTGTAGCGGCGATCCACAATCGCGAAAGGCAGGTGCCAGATCAGGTCGACAATCTGCGGCCCCACCAGACGCTCGATATGGGTGCCGATACGCGGGCCGACGCCTTTCAGCGCCGTGACGGGCGCGAAAAGCGGAAACAATATCTCTGGGCGGGCGCGTTGGGGCACGGGCGGGACCGATAATGGGGTTCGTGCGGCTGACAGCAGTTCACAGGAAGGCTATATCCTACGGAGCATGAGCGCCCGAGTCAGCATCGGGCAGGCAGGACCGGAAAGTTGACCGCAGTGACGACGAGTGAAACACGCGAGGACCGGATCAAACGGTTGATCTATCGCAGCATCTATACCGGCACCAAAGAGACCGATCTGTTGCTCGGGAATTTCGCCAAACGGAATCTTGATGGCCTCGACGAACAACTGCTCGACGAATATGAAGCGCTGATCGAGAACAGCGACCCGGATCTTTATATGTGGATCAGCCGACGAAAACCGGTACCCGAGGCATGGAACGGCGAGATCATGCAACGCCTGCAAGACTTCAAAATCGAAGACTAAATTGTTGTTAAATCACAATTTTTCGTGGGGCGCAGCGGGCTCCACAATGCGTTTTACCGGCGTGCCCGACGGCTGCGACGCGCTGTTGCTTGCCGAACTTCTGGCCCAGGCCACGCAGCCGCTACTGCACGTGTCGAGCGACGATCTTGGCATGAACCGTCTCGCGGATTCGGTCGCCTACTTCGCCCCGGACACGCGTATCCTCAAATTTCCGGCCTGGGATTGCCTGCCCTATGACCGGGTGCCGCCGCGCGCCGAACTCGTGGCCGAGAGAATGGCGACCCTCGGCGCACTCGCACATGAAGGGGCAAACACGCCCGAGTCCCCACCAACTCTGATTCTCACCACTGTCGCGGCGGTGCTCCAACGGGTGCCGCCGCGTGCGCGCATTCGCGAAACGCACATCGAGTTGGCGCCCGGCCGGACGGTCGACTTCAGCATTGTCCTGGCCTTCCTCGCGGCGAACGGCTTCCGTCGCACCGAAACGGTGCGCGAACCGGGTGAATTCGCGAGCCGCGGCGATATCATTGATCTGTTTCCCCCCGGCCACCTCGAACCGGTGCGCATCGATCTGTTCGGCGACGACATCGAGGGGCTTCGGCACTTCGATCCGCTCAGCCAGTTGACCACCCGGCCGCTCGACCAACTGACCCTTCTGCCGGCCAGCGAGATACTTCTGGACGATAATGCGATCGCGCGTTTCCGGTCGTCCTACCGCGCCCGGTTCGGCGCCGTGCGCGGCGATGATCCGCTCTACGAAGCCGTCAGCGAAGGCGTGGGCCATCCGGGCATGGAGCATTGGCTGCCGCTGTTCTACGAGGCGCCGGAAACGCTGTTCGACTATGTGGAAGGTCCGGTGATTCTCGGTGCCCAGACCCCCGACGCCATGACCGACCGGTTCGATCAGATCGCCGACTATTTCACAGCCCGTGCCAACGCGCCTGCGCGGGCCGAGGGCGAGGCGCCCTACAACCCGCTGCCGCCCGACGCCCTGTATCTCGGGCCCGACGAGTGGGAAGACCTGCGCCGGAGCCGGACAGCGATCGACTTCGATGTTTTCGAGGCCCCGGTGAGCGGCACCGATTCCAATTCCATCGGCGGCCGCCGTGCGATCGATTTCGCCGAGGCCCGCAGCAGGGCCGACACGAACCTGTTCGATGCGGTGCGCACGCGCATCCTCAACGAACAGGGCGAGGGGCAGGCCGTCGCGATCGCCTGCTACTCGAATGGCTCGCGCGACCGGCTGGCCCAGCTCCTGATCGATCACGACGTCGACCGGGCAACACCCGTGTCGAACTGGGATGCCGTACTGTCTGCCGGTGCAGATCAGGTTCCGGTTTGCGTGCTGCCGGTCGACAGCGGGTTTTCCGTGCCCGGCCGGACGATCTACAGCGAACAGGACATCCTGGGTGACCGGCTCGTGCGGCGGCGTCGGGCCACCAAGCCGAGCGAGCACCTCATCTCCGAAATGTCGAGCCTGTCGGTGGACGACATCGTGGTACACGCCGATCACGGAATCGGGCGGTATGACGGGCTCGAAACCCTCGAAATCGGCGGCGCGCCCCATGACTGCCTCCGGCTGGTCTATGCCGGCGGCGACAAGCTGTTCCTGCCGGTAGAGAATCTTGAATTGCTGTCGCGCTATGGATCGGAGGAAGCCGGCGTCCAGCTCGACAAGTTGGGGAACGCCAGCTGGCAGGCGCGCCGCGCCCAGGTCAAAAACCGCATCACCGAAATGGCGGACAAGCTGATGGCGCTCGCCGCCGAACGCGAATTGCGTCATGCGCCGAAGCTTACGCCGCCGCCAGGTCTCTACGAGGAATTCTGCGCCCGCTTCCCCTTCGCCGAGACCGAGGACCAGAACAGGGCGATCGACGATACCGTGGAAAGCCTCGGTGCGGGCAAGCCGATGGACAGGCTGGTCTGCGGCGATGTCGGTTTTGGCAAGACGGAAGTGGCCCTGCGCGCGGCGTTCGTGACCGCCATGAACGGACGCCAGGTCGCCGTTGTCGTCCCGACAACACTGCTCGCGCGCCAGCATTATCGGACATTCAAGGACCGGTTCGCGGGATTGCCGGTCAACATCGCGCAGCTGTCCCGCCTGACGGCCGGCAGGGAGGCAGACGATGTCCGCACCGGTCTGGAAGAGGGGCAGGTCGATATCGTCATCGGCACCCATACCCTGCTGTCTCAATCCATCGCCTTCCGCGACCTGGGTCTTCTGGTCGTGGATGAAGAGCAGCATTTCGGCGTTGCCCAGAAAGAACGGCTCAAGGGGCTCGGCAGCGATGTCCATGTCCTGACCCTGACGGCCACGCCGATCCCGCGAACCCTGCAGCTGGCATTGACCGGCGTACGCGAGCTCAGTCTGATCGCAACACCGCCGGTGGATCGGCTCGCCGTGCGCACCTTCATCCTGCCCTATGATGGCGTGACGATCCGCGAAGCCATCATGCGCGAGCATTTCCGCGGCGGGCAGAGTTTCTATGTTTGCCCCCGGCTGGCCGACATCGAACGGCTCCAGCAACGCCTGAAGGACCTGGTGCCCGAAGTCACCGTCGGGGTCGCCCACGGCCAGTTGCCCGCGCGCGCGCTCGAAGATGTGATGACGGCGTTCTATGATCGCAAATATGAGGTGCTGTTATGCACCAATATCGTGGAATCCGGGCTCGACGTGCCGTCGGCGAATACGATCATCGTTCACCGGGCTGATATGTTCGGTCTGTCCCAGCTTTATCAGCTTCGCGGCCGGGTGGGCCGGTCGAAGGCCCGGGCCTACGCCTATCTGACTCTGCCCAATGACCGCACCCTGTCGGAGACGGCCCGGCGCCGGCTCGATGTCATGCAGACCCTGGACACGCTGGGGGCGGGGTTCAGCCTCGCGAGCCACGATCTCGATATCCGCGGCGCGGGCAATTTGCTCGGGGAGGAACAGTCGGGCCATATCCGCGAAGTTGGTGTCGAGCTCTATCAACAAATGCTGGAAGACGCGGTCGCGGCGGCACGCGAGGCCGGGGCAGGGGTGCTGCCCACCGATGAATGGACGCCCGTGATCTCGATCGGGGCACCCATCCTGATCCCCGACAAATACGTCGCCGACCTGGGCGTCCGGCTTGGCCTGTACCGGCGGATCGCGTCGTTGGTGACCCCGGAGGA
>JAQCFD010000204.1 GCA_027618305.1 Pseudomonadota bacterium | reverse complement strand
GGGTTTGTCGCCAACCAGCCGATGGTGCTGGCCGGTTGCCTGGATATTGATTCATCGAAGAAGGCGGCGCGGTTTGTGCGGTTCTGCGACTGCTTCAGTATCCCGATCGTCACCTTTGTCGATGTGCCGGGCTTTCTGCCGGGCACCGCGCAGGAGTATGGCGGCATCATCAAGCACGGTGCCAAGCTGCTCTTTGCCTATGCGGAAGCGACGGTGCCCAAAGTGACGCTCATTACCCGAAAGGCCTATGGCGGTGCGTATGACGTGATGTCGTCCAAGCATATCCGCGGCGATATCAATTACGCGTGGCCCACCGCAGAGATCGCGGTGATGGGCCCCAAGGGCGCGGTGGAGATTATTTATCGAGAGGATCGGGACGATCCCGAGAAGATCGAGGCGCGAACCGAAGAATACCGGGCACGTTTCGCCAATCCGTTCATCGCGGCCCAGCGGGGTTTCATCGACGACGTGATCTATCCGCACAGCACGCGGCGGCGAATTTGCCGGGCATTACGCCTGCTTGAGAACAAGTCTCTCGAAAATCCGTGGAAGAAGCACGACAATATCCCGCTTTAGCGTTGACGTGATCGCTTAGTTTTTCGTGCCCCAGACGAACCCGCGGCACTGAGACACCCGGGCGGGTGTGTTGGTGAGTTTCCAGCCGCGGACGGTCTTGAACCCCGACGCCTTGACCATGCCACCCATGGCCCGCAGCGTCGGCGCCCACCAGTTGGTTTCATTCTCGCCATATTCGTCGTTCGGATAGAACTCCATCACCATGTCGGCACCAAAGCCCTTGCCAAGGCCGCCGCGGTAGGCGCTGAAGTCATCGGCGATGGCGGATTCGATGAACAATTCCCCGCTGCAGACAGACGACAGCTTGTCGATTGCGTACATCGGCCAGCGCAGGTGATAGAGAACCCCGAAACAAAACACGACATCGAAAGTTCCGAAGGTTTCGGGCGTCAGGTCATAGATCGTCAATTCATGGCGCTGGCACTGTTGTTCGTCAAAACCGAGCGCCTCGCGGCAGAGATCGAATGTCTCCCAGGCCTTTCTGTCACCGGTTTCGAGATGACCCACATAATCGGAGAAATCATCAATCGCGATGACCTGTTCTGCGCCGCGTTTCAGCGCCTCGAACGACCAGTATCCGTCCCACGCGCCGATATCGAGGACGCGCTTTCGCGAGAGGTCGTCGGGTATCCGATAGGATGCCGCATCAATCGGTGCCCAGCCCGGCGTGACGACACCGTCGGTGAGCTCAATCTTATGATACCAGTAAGGGAAGCCCGCGATCCGGCGTTCGAGTTCGTCTTTGTTCATCGGGGCTACCTAGCTGGATGAGACGCTGGCGTCGAGTTGAAAAATCGAGACGGTGCCCTCACGGCCACGGATTTCACGTTCGCCGAGATGCCTGAGATCATACATGCCCGCACCGGCCGCCCGGGCATGGTCGCGCGTGTCGCCGCTGGTCAGAATGATGCAGTCTTCCTCGGTCGCGATTTCCTTGGCCAGAGAATCGATCCGTGACGCGGTGTTTACGGCATCCCCGACGACGGTGTAGTTCACGCGATTCTTTGAGCCGATGTTGCCGACGATCACCCGACCTGTATGGATTCCAACCCGGATGCGCAGAGGTTTGTCCCCTCGCGCACGACGCGCGTCGTTGTCCGCGCGTACGCGCCGTTGTATTTCCGCCGCGGCTCGCAGCGCCCGCGCGGCGTGATCCGGGACCTGCTCTGGCGCGCCCCAGAACGCCATGATCGCGTCTCCGATATATTTGTCGACTGTACCGCCTTCGACTTCGATGGCACTGGCCAGCATCTCGAAATGGGTGTTGAGCATGTCGGCGATCTCGCCGGCGCTCATATGCTCGGCGAGGGTGGAGAAGCCTCGTATGTCGGTGAACATGATTGTCAGAACGCGTTCTTCGGACGTCTCGATCGTTTCACCACGCTGCATCAGGCCGAGGACGAGCTGTTTGGGAACGTAGGTTTCGAAGAGTCGCAGCGCGCTGATCATCCGATTGAACGCCTGCGCCGCGTCGGACAGTTCCGTGATCCGGCTGTCAGGGACTCTGGGGGCGTTGGTCACCTCGAGGCGGGTCAGGGCGCTGGTGGACGTGACCAGACGACTGATTTGGCGGCTCAGGTGCCGCGCAAACAGGAATCCGATCAACACGGCGATCACCAGGATGATAAGGCCGACCACTGACATGCCGATCAGGCGTTCGACCTCATTGCCAACCTCTTCGCGTGACAATGTAACGCCGATGGTCCAGAGGCGTTCGCCATATCGTTCTGTATCGCGGGTGATGACAATCCGGTCGTTGTCGATCCGTGCGTCGGTGACCCGTGGGGCGTTTCTCAGGAGAGCTTCAGCCCGATCGCCGCCACCGCCGAACAAGGCAAACGCGGGATCGGGAAGGTTCTCTAGCTTCGGCAGCGGGTTTTCGGTGAGGTTGCCTTGCGGCCGGAATGCGACAGCATCAAGGTCCGGATGGCCGAGTACCCATTTTCGGTCGTAAACAATAAACGCACTCAGATTATTGGCGACCGCAAGTTTTTGCAGGAAATCTGCAATGTTCTCCATGGTGACCGAAAGAATCACGACACCTTCGAAGCTGTCGCCACGCCTGACAGGTGCGAGAACGGTGACGACAGGCTGCCCGACCGCCTGGGCCCAGAACGGCGGCAGCCAAAGTGAGCGGCCCTTGATGGCTCGGGCGGTCTCCAGCGCCTGCGCCTGACGTTTCAGGAAAGTGGGCGCATCGGGGACCGAGATCACGATTCCCTCGGTGATCGTTGCACGAAGCGCCTGCCCCTCATCGGGCACGTAGATGACCGCGGTCACATGCGGCAACGCCGTCAGAATGCCCGAGAATGTCTGAAACGCGCGATCGCGCCGATTGTCGAGGTTCAACCGCCCGTCGGCGAATTGTGCACTTAAACTTTCCGCGGCCGAGACGACCGGGTCGAACTGGCCGTCGATACGCGCCTCGACCAGGTCGAGCGTTGTGGTGGCACGTGCGCCGAGCAGCGAAAAGGTGTTCTGGGTGGCACCGGTCACTGTCAGCGCGAGGACGCTGCCGACGGCAAGAAGGAGCAGGAGCGTGACACCGCCGACGAGGGCCGTAGCGAGACTGATGCGCCGTCGCTTGGGGGCTGCGTCGCTCGATATCTGGCCCGATTCCGTCATCAGGTCAGGCTAAGGCCGTCTCGTTGCTTCGTCCATGTGTTCGTGGGTGGACCCGGTGATGAATTCATCAATTGCGCAGTGCAACATGCTCTCGTAGTTTCGTGTCATGTTTAAGAAGATTCTGATCGCCAACCGCGGTGAAATCGCCTGCCGTGTCATTCGCAGCGCGAAAGACATGGGGATTGCCACTGTCGCCGTGTATTCGGACGCCGACGCGGGTGCCCTGCATGTGCGCATGGCCGATGAAGCGGTGCATATCGGCCCGCCGCCGGCTTCCGAGAGTTATCTGGTTGCGGAGAAAATACTGGCCGCTATTCGGGAAACGGGCGCGGATGCCGTGCATCCGGGCTATGGGTTCCTGTCGGAAAACGCCGATTTCGCCCGCACGCTCGAAGCCGAAGGGGTCGCGTTTATAGGACCGCCGCCCGACGCGATTGCGGCGATGGGCGACAAGATCGAATCCAAGAAACTGGCTGCCGCGGCGGGCGTCAGCACCGTGCCGGGCCATCTGGACACGATCGCCGATGTGGCCGAGGCCGTGAAGATTGCCGGCGAGATCGGCTATCCGGTGATGATTAAGGCCTCGGCGGGTGGTGGCGGCAAGGGCATGCGCATCGCTTTCAGCGAAGGCGAGGTCGATGAGGGCTTCCGCTCGGCGCAGAATGAGGCGCGCTCCAGTTTTGGCGATGATCGGATCTTCATCGAGAAATATGTCGTCGAGCCCCGCCACATCGAAATTCAGGTCCTGGCGGATGCCCATGGCAACGTGATTCATCTGGGCGAGCGCGAATGCTCGATTCAGCGCCGTCACCAGAAGGTCGTGGAAGAGGCGCCGTCGCCGTTCCTCGACGCTGAAACCCGTGCGGCCATGGGGGCCCAGTCCTGTGCCCTGGCGGCGGCGGTGGGGTACCGGTCTGCCGGCACGGTCGAGTTCATCGTCGACAAGGACCGGAACTTCTATTTCCTGGAAATGAATACCCGTCTTCAGGTCGAGCATCCGGTGACGGAGATGATCACCGGGCTGGACCTTGTGGAGCAGATGATCCGTGTCGCGAACGGCGAGGAACTGAAGCTGCGCCAGGAGGACGTCACGATAAACGGCTGGGCGATCGAGACACGGGTGTATGCCGAGGATCCGAGCCGCAATTTTCTGCCGGCCATCGGCCGCCTCGTACGCTATCGCGCGCCCGCACAGGACGGCACGAATGTGCGCATCGATACCGGAGTGGGCGAAGGCTCGGAAATCTCAATGTTCTACGACCCCATGATTGCCAAACTGGCGACCCATGGGGCCGACCGAAATCAGGCGATCGCGCGCATGCAGGATGCGCTCGACGGTTACTTCATCCGCGGCACCAACCACAACACGGCTTTTCTCGCCTCGATCATGGCCCATCCCCGTTTCGTCGAGGGACGCCTGACCACGAACTTCATCGCCGAGGAATATCCCGACGGCTATGCACCGGCGGCACCTGAAGGGGCGTTGCGGGACCGGTTTTCCGCAGTGGCAGCGTATATTCATGGCCGGTTTGCGGCGCGGGCCCGCCAGTCGGGCATCGGCGGATCACCCGCGCTGCCCGGCGACGTGACCCCCTGGCAGGTCCAGATGGGTGACGTGTCCAATGCTGTGGACGTGACCTATCGTCCCGATGGCGCGGATGTCATGATCGACGGCCGCAATCTTTCCTTCTCGACCCAATGGATTCTGGGAGATCCGGTGTTCTCCGCAACGTTCGAAGATGGGGTGGCGACCTTCCAGCTCGACCGTACCGGTGTGGCCTATCGCCTGACCCACCGCGGGGTCGAGGCCAATGTCCGCGTGCTCACCCCGCGTGGCGCCGAACTCGATGCCCGGATGCCCGAGAAGGTGCCCCCTGATCTGAGCCGCTTTGTCCTGTCACCCATGCCGGGCCTGTTGGTCTCCGTGGCGGTGGTAGAGGGCTTGCAGGTCCGCGTCGGCGAGGAAATCGCCGTCGTCGAGGCGATGAAAATGGAAAACGTACTCCGGGCGGTGTCTGACGGCGTGGTCAAGACGCTGCATGCCGCGCCGGGTGACAGCCTCGCGGTCGATCAGGTCATCGTTGAATTCGAGTAGTGGGAGTTCGAGGGATGGCAGAAACCGTGGCGGTCCGTGTTGTCATCCGCGGTCGCGTTCAGGGCGTGTGGTTTCGCGCCTGGACCGAGAGTGTGGCGCGGGACTTGTGCCTGGACGGCTGGGTACGGAACCGATCGGACGGGACGGTCGAGGCGGTCTTTGCCGGTCCGGTCCCCGTTATTGATCGAATGATAAATAACTGCCGCGAGGGGCCGCCGGCCGCCGACGTGGAATCTGTGGTCGAAGAGCGCATCGCGGCCGGCCCGTTGATCGGGACGGGGTTCACGAAAAAGCCGACGGTTTAGCCGAACACTTTTTAGCCGAACACTTTGGTGAAGCTGGACTTCAGCGCTGCGTCCACCTCGTCCATTCCGGCGTCGATGCCCAAACCGGCAAGGCTGGTGACGCCGAGATGCTCTTCGCCGATGCCACAGGGCACGATGCCCGTGAAATGTTCCAGATCGGGCGAAACATTGATCGAAATGCCGTGGTACGTGATCCAATGGCGTACGCGGACACCGATCGCCGCGATTTTATCCTCGCGGCCGTCATCATGGGCGACCCAGATTCCGACCCGCCCGTCCCGACGCTCACCGTTGATGCCGAAGGTTCTAAGTGTCTCGATGACCCAGGCCTCCAGGCCGCGCACGTAAGCACGCAGATCCTGGCCGCGTTCGCGCAGATCGAGCATTGCGTAGGCCACCCGCTGTCCGGGACCATGATAGGTATATTGCCCGCCACGGCCTGTATCGTGCACCGGGAAGCGGTCAACATCGAGCAGATCGTCCGGTTTGGCGCTGGTGCCCGCAGTATAGAGCGGCGGGGG
>JAQCFD010000004.1 GCA_027618305.1 Pseudomonadota bacterium | reverse complement strand
CCTGTCCGATCTGGCCTTCGGTCGCCGCGACCGAGGCGGTGCTGACGATCAGGCCGCGCTCGCCATCCGCGAAGGCATCGGCCTCGCCAAGATCGGCGGCGAACAGGCGCATCATGTTGAACGAGCCGACCAGATTGACCTGGATGACGGTGTTGAAGGCGTCCAGCGGCAAGGGACCGTTGCGCCCGACGATCCGGCCCGGCGTGCCGACCCCGGCGCAGTTGACCAGCAGCCGGCCGACGCCGTTGGCGTCACGGGCCGCGGCGATGGCCGCCGCGCCGCTGTCGGCGCTGGTGACGTCGCATTCGATGGCCGTGCCGCCGATTTCATCCGCGACCGCGTTGGCGCCGTCCATGTTGACGTCGAGCAGGGACACTTTCATGCCCGCCTTGGCGCAGTGGCGCGCCACTTCCGCGCCGATGCCCGAGCCGCCGCCCGTGATAACCGCTGCCAATCCGTTGACGTCCATCTCGTTTCCCCTGTTTGGTGATTCTTGCCTGATTTGGTTCTACAGCGCCGGCCCTGTTGCTTCAATTAGCCGCTTCAATTGGCGTGGTTTTGAGAAACTCAGGCGCCGCGCGGGCGAAGCCGGCCTGGGTCGAGGCCCAGAATCCATCCTTCGATATCGCGCAGCGCCGGGTCGGCGGGGTCGCCGGGCGGGCGATGGCCGAAGACGACATTGAGCATGCCGAACAGCCCCACCGTCGCGTCGAAACGGTCCTCGCCGTCCGCGCCCGGACCGAACCCGTCGCGGATATCCGCGGCGAGCGCGGACGTCAATTCGAGCCTGTTGTCCGCCGCCCATTTGAGCAGCGGTGCGGCATCGTCGCGGCGGTCCGCCTGGTTGCGCTTGGACTTGTTGGACGCGCCGATCCGCAGTCGCAGATGGGCATATACTTCGCCGGGGTAGGTCTCGGCCACGACGATCCCCGGCCGGTCGAGCAGCGCGGCGAGGTTGCCGTCGAACGGCCAGATGTGAAGTGCATTTCCGGCGCGCCGGGCCGGCGCGATCAGGTCGCGCCAGCCGCTGATCGCCGCCTTGCCGACCTGCTGGCCGCCCAGGGTCCAGAACAGCGGGCTCGCCGCGAAGCGCTGGTCGGTCGGATGGTCACAGACCCGGCGCAACGCATCGATCCCGGCCACGCCGAGCCCATCGGTCAGGTGCTTGTGCCGGGTGCCACCGGGCTTGTCGGGATAGAAGGGACGGCGGATCGAGATTTCGTCCGGCGTTGCTGCGGGAATGTAGAATTCGGCCCAGCGCCCGCGGCCGAACTGCGCCAGCGCGGGGATGAAGCTGTCGATGCCGGCGGATGCGGCATAGGCTTCGGGTAGACCGAGCGGGAAATCGAACCCTGCAAATACCGTCTCGCCCGGCCCCGCGGCGGCGGACAGCCGGTCGAAGAAGTCATCCAACTGGCTGACGGGCTCGGGCGCCAGGGCCACATAACCGCCCGTCGTCGTGCGGGCCGCGCGGGCGACCCAGCGCTTGCGCGCATCCACCGACCAGTCGGCATGGGCCAACACCGCCGGCGGGGCGAGACCGGCGACGCGCCGGATCGCCTTGGCGTTCATGGGGCGTCGTCCCGGTCACCGCGGATCGACCGTTTCCGCCACCTAACTCCGCCGGTCTCGATCCACATGGCGAGACTATTTCGCCGCCGCGACCGTCATCGCCTTCGCGTAGCGGCCGGCGCCGGCCAGCGGGCCCACGCTTTTCTCGATCAGCGGCATGACCTCGGTCCCGAAGCGCCGGATCGACTGCATCACCGCCTCATGGTCGGTGTTGCCGATGGTCATATACATCGCGATATGGTCCGAGCCGACCTTCTCGATTTCCTCGACCAGCCGTTCCGCCACGGTTTCGGGATCGCCGATCGGGTTCCATTGGAGAATGTCCTCCGGCGACATCTCGCCGTCGAAGGCCTGCTCGGGCAGCCAGGGGGCGTCGAGTTCGGTCTGGCCCTGGCGCAGATAGGATGACAGGCGGACCTGGGATCGGGCGCTTTCGGCATAGGCGAGCGCCTCTGCCTTGTCGTCGGTGACGAAGCAATATCGCAGGGTGCCGAAGCGGATCGCCTCGGGGTCGCGTCCGGCGGCCCGCCATGTCTCATCGGCCCCGGCGCGAATTTCCGCCAGAGTGTCGGCGTCGCGGCCGAAGCCGGTGGCGATCAGCGGATAGTCACCTTTCAGGGCGCGTTGCTGTGATCCCGGGCTGTTGCCGGCGATCCAGATCGGCGGCCGCGGTGTCTGCACCGGGTCGACCGTGAACCAGGTCTGGGGCAGGTCGATATACTTGCCGTGAAACTCGAAGGATTCCTGGCCGATGCCCTGGCCGAGGAAATCGATCCACTCATCCGTGATGGCGCTGGACTCGGCCAGATCGATGCCGAACCGGCGCAGTTCGTAGGCCTGGTAGCCGCTGCCCAGCCCGACGATCAGCCGGCCCTCGGCCAGATTGTCGGCAAAGGCGATATCGCCGAGCAGACGCGCGGGCTGATACAGGGCCGGCAGGACAACGGCGGTCCCCAGCTTGATGCGCAAGGTCTGGGGCGCGACATGGCCGACCATCATCAGGGGTGACGGCGCCATCGAATAGTTGGTGAAATGATGCTCGGTGAACCAGGAGATACCGAACCCGGCCGTCTCGGCGGCCTGAATATGCTCCACGGTTTCGGCGATGACCTGCGGCACCGTCTGGCTGCGGTGGCGGCGGTTCATCAGATTGAATATGCCGAAATCCATAACGTTTCCCTTTTGCGATAGGGCCGCATTAACCCGTCGCGGACGGGAGAGAGTCAAGTCATCCGGGTTCGCGTCTGCGGGTTCCCAGGCGGGCGGAGGCGAGTGTGGCGCCGACGATAACCAGGGCGCCGAGGATGGTGAAAATATCGGGGACCTCGCCGAAGGCGAGATAGGCGATCAACGCGATCAGCGGCAGGCGGATATAGTCGAACGGCGCGACCAGGGAGGCCTCGGCCAGATCGAAGGCCCAGGCAACCAGGAAGATCGCGGCGGTGCCGAGGCCCGCCATGGCGGCCGAACGCCAGGCCGCGTCCCAGCTGGGCCACTGCCATTCGGGCAAGGCGAGCAGGGTCAACAGGAGCGCCGACCAGACGGTCTGATAGAAGGTCGTGGTGGTCTTCTGTTCCGTGCTGCCCAGCTGCTTCATCATGATGAACCAGAAGGCATAGGCGATCGCGAAGCCGAGGGGCAGCATGGAGACCGGCGAGACCGGTGCGACGCCGGGACGCAGGATGATCAGGACACCAGCGAAGCCCACGGCGATCGTGGCCCAGCGCGCCATCGAGACCCGTTCCTTGAGCAGCAGGACGGCCATGACCGTGGCGAACAGCGGGGCGGTGAAGCTGAGCGACGTGGCGAAGGCCAGGGGCAGCAGGGAGAGGCCGGTGAACAGGAACAGGGTCGACGCGACGGTGGTCACGCCGGCCAGAAAGTGCAGTCCGTGGCGCCGGGTGTGTAGCATGCGGCCGCGGCTGCGGATCAGCCATGGCAGCATCAGTGGCACGGCCCAGAGAAACCGGAGCGCCGAGGTTTCCAGCGCGCCGACCTCGTCGGCCACCGACCGCACCAGCGCATGGTTGCCGGCCAGGCAGGCGGCCCCGATCACCATGGCCAGAATGGCGACCAACGTGCGCGGCAGGCCGAACATTCTGTCGCCGGGTTGGGTCATGTCGAGGTGGTCGTGGTGATGCGCCTGGCGGCGAGCGCCTCGCGTCGCGCGATATAGACCGCCGAACAGCCGATGATGGTCGCACCCACGATGGTCCAGACATCGAGTATCTCGGCAAACCACACGAAGCCGATCAGCACCGCCATCGGCAGCCGGATGAATTCCAGCGGCACGATCGCGGAGGCCTCGGCCAGGCTCATCGCCTTGGTCAGCATCAAATGGGCCACGGTTGTGGTCACGCCGATGGCAAAGGCCACCGCCCACATGATTGGGCTCGGCCAGGCCCAGACCAGGATCGCCGGGATGAGGGTGAAGAAGGTGATCGCCAGGTTGAATGTCAGGACGATCGCGCGGGTGCTGTCCTCCTGGGACATGACCCGGATCAGCAGCACGTTGACCGCGATCGACATGGCGCTGCCGAGCGCCAGCAGCGCGCCCAGCTGCACCGTCTCGACGCCGGGGCGCACGACGATCAACACACCGATGAAGCCGATGAGGGTCGCCGTCCAGCGCCGGGCGCGCACCACCTCGCCCAGGAAGATCGCGGCCAGGATCGTGGCGAACAGGGGCGATGTGAAGTTCAGCGCTACGGCCTCGCCCAGCGGCATGATGGCGATGGCGGTGAACCAGGCCAGGGTGTTCACGGCGGACAGCGCACCGCGAATGAGGTGAAGCTTCGGGCGTTTCAGCCGCAGGTCGGAAAAATCCCAGCCGCGAAGAATCAGGGGCAGCATGAAGATCAGGCCAAAGGTCGAACGCAGAAAGCCGATCTGGAACGGGTGCAGCTCGCTGCTGGCGAAGCGCACGAGCCCGTGCCCCATCGAAAACAGCACCATCGCCCCGACCATCAGGGAAATCGCGACAACGGTGGGGGACAGGGCAGAGAGGCGGCTGGGCATGGCCGGTCACAATAGAACAGGAGCGCCGCGTCTCGATAGTCGGCTGCTGCGCGGCAGGGCTGTGCAATTGGGGGGTACGAAAACCCGGTCCCGGGCTATGAAGGGGCCGCGGGGTTGGGCATAATCAATCCAAGTTGCTCTCATTCGGCGCGCGCAGGATTAGCCCGTCATTTGGACGGCCCGGGTGCCGGATGAGAGATCAAGAAAAGCAAACAATTCAGGGCTGAGACATGAGCAAAAAGGTTTATTCGGACGCAAAATCCGCGCTCGATGGGGTTCTCTTCGACGGCATGACGATTCTTGCGGGCGGGTTCGGCCTGTGCGGCATCCCCGAGCACATGATTCTGGCGATCCGGGATTCCGGCGTGAAGGATCTCACGATTGCGTCGAACAATGCCGGGGTGGATGATTTCGGCCTCGGCCTGTTGCTGCAGACCCGCCAGGTCAAGAAAATGATCTCGTCCTATGTGGGCGAGAACAAGACCTTCGAGGCGCAGTTTCTCGCCGGCGAGCTGGAGCTCGAATTCAACCCTCAGGGCACGCTGGCCGAGCGCTGCCGCGCGGGCGGCGCGGGTATCCCGGCCTTCTACACCAAGACGGGCGTCGGCACGCTGATCGCCGAAGGTAAGGAAACCAAGGAATTCGACGGCGTGACCTACCTCATGGAACGCGGCCTGACCGGGGACCTGGCGATCGTCAAGGCCTGGAAGGGCGACACGGCGGGCAACGTCGTGTTCCGCAAGACGGCGCGAAACTTCAACGCGCCGATGGCGACGGCCGGGAAGATCTGCGTGGTTGAGGTCGAGGAGCTGGTCGAACCCGGGCAGCTCGATCCCGATGGCATTCACCTGCCCAGCATCTACACCCACCGGATTTTCGAGGGGAAAGACTTCGAGAAACGCATCGAGTTCCGGACCGTGAGTGACGGCTGATCGGGAACCCCGTACAGCGACGATGGACCGGACGACGAACGAAAGAATGAAGGAGACGGAATATGGCTTGGACACGCGATGAAATGTGCGCCCGCGCGGCGCTGGAACTTGAAGACGGCTTCTATGTGAATCTCGGCATCGGCATGCCGACCAAAGTGGCGAACTTCATTCCCGACGGCATGGATGTGAACTTCCAGTCGGAGAACGGCATGCTCGGCATGGGGCCGTTTCCGACCGACAACGAGGTCGACCCCGACCTTATCAATGCCGGCAAGCAGACCATCACCGAGACACCGAAGTCGGTGTATTTCGACAGTGCGCAATCCTTCGCGATGATCCGCGGCGGGCACATCAACATGTCGATCCTCGGCGCGTTGCAGGTGGCCGAGAATGGCGATCTCGCGAACTGGATGATTCCGGGCAAGATGGTCAAGGGCATGGGCGGGGCGATGGATCTGGTTGCCGGCGTCAAACGCGTCGTGATCCTGATGGATCACAATGCCAAGGACGGCACGGCCAAGCTGCTCAAGGAGTGCAACCTGCCGCTCACGGGCGCGGGCGTGGTCGACGACATCATCACCGAGCTGGGCGTGTTCCGCATCGGCGAGGGCGGCGTGCATATTCAGGAGCTGGCCCCGGGCGTGACGGTCGACGAGGTGCGCGCCAAGTCCGAAGCCACGATCGTTACCCAGTAGTCGCAAGAAATCATCGCCTTGTTCAGGGCGTTTGGAAATCAACGAGGCCCCATGCCGCATGACCTGCCGTATGGGGCCTTTTTGCTGAAAGGGTTTCGGCTGTGAATCGTGACGCCCTACTCGGTGTTGGAGCGGGTATTGCCGTGATGCTGCTGTTCGCGGGGATGCTGGTGGTCTCGCGGTTCGGTGCCACCTCGAGCCTGACAGTCTATGATATGGCCGGACTTCGCTTCGGGGTTGCGGGCGTGTGCACGTTGCCGATCATCCTGCGCATGCGCTGGCCGCGTCTCGAACTCTGGAAAGTGCTGGTCATTGCCGCGACCTCGGGCTCGCCATTCGCGCTGTTCCTGTTTGGCGGCATGTCGTTTGCCCCGGTGGCCCATGGCGGGATCGTGATCAACGGCGCCATGCCGGTCTTCGCCGCCCTGCTCGGCTGGGTTGTGTTTCAGAATCGGTTGGGCGGGTGGCGCATCGTCGGGATTCTCATGATCGTGGCCGGGGTGGCCGCAACGGGCTGGGACGCCCTGGCCAACGGGCTGCCCGGGCAGTGGCGCGGGCATTTGCTGTTCCTCGGCGCGGCGGCGTGCAATGCCACCTTCCTCACCACGGTGCGCGGCTGGGGCATCACCGCATTGCAGTCCCTGATCATCGTGAATGGCGTCAATCTGGCGCTCTATGTCCCGTTCTGGCTGCTCTTCCTGCCGAGCAATCTCGCCGCGACGCCCTGGCCGGAAATCGCGCTGCAGGGCGTCTATCAGGGCATCGTCGCGGCCTTCTTCGCCTCGATCATGATCGCCCATGCCGCGCGCATGCTGGGCGGTATGCGTCAGGCCGCGATCATGTCGGGCGCACCGGCGGTGGCGGTGCTCATCGCGATCCCGGCCCTGGGTGAAATCCCGTCCAGCATCAGCATCATCGGCGTGGTCGTTGTCACGGCAGGAATCCTGGTCGCCCTCGGCCCGGGTCTGTTGTCGGGGATCGCGTCACCGGCTGCAGCGAAGCTGAAACCATGAATACGGGATCACCCAGCTTTGCGGTCGGGTTGAGCTGCGGACTCGTGGTGCCGTTCATCTGGGGCGGCTGGATCGTGGCGTCGCGTTTCGGCGTGCTCAATGCGCTGACGCCCTATGATGTCGCCGCGATCAGGGTTGGGTTCGCTGCCATCATCGTATTGCCGCTGCTGCTGACTCGCGGCCTGGCCGGCCTGCCTCTCTGGAAGGGGGCGGTCCTCTCCTTCGGTGTCGGCGTGCCATTCGCACTGACCTCGTTCGGTGGCATGGCATTGGCACCGGTCGTTCACGCGGGTGTTCTGACGAATGGCGCGATGCCCATCTTCGCCGCGGTCATCGGTTATTACTGGCTGCGTGAATTGCCGGCGCGGTCGCAGATCGGCGGTATGCTCCTGATCGTCGTCGGGGGTACCATGATCGGCGGTGACAGCTTCAGTCTTGATGCGCCCCCCGGGCAATGGCTCGG
The DNA here is from genome assembly GCA_027618305.1 of Pseudomonadota bacterium. Taxonomy (GTDB): domain Bacteria; phylum Pseudomonadota; class Alphaproteobacteria; order UBA6615; family UBA6615; genus UBA8079. Next base: position 26,918 of record JAQCFD010000004.1, on the reverse strand, counting down.
CGATCTGCTGCTGATCGGTGCGGCGGGGTGCTTCGCGCTCTACATGACGGCCCTGCGCCGGTGGAACGTCACGATCGTGCAGGTACTCATCGCCGTCCCGACGATCAGTTCGGCGATCTATATCCCGATCTGGCTGCTGTTTCTGCCCTCCGGTCTCCTGCAGTTCGACAATTTCCCGCCCTGGCAGGAGGTGGCGCTGCAGACCGTTTATCAGGGGGTTGTCGCCAGCTTTATTGTGGTGATCCTGGTCACCCGGGCCACGCGTGCATTATCTGCCACGACGATGGCCGTGTTGCTCGCCGGGGCGCCGGCATTGGCGGTGTTGTTCGGGATCGTGCTCCTGGATGAAGTGCCGACCACACTGGCCTGGGCCGGCTTGGCGGTGACGACCCTGGGCATGGTGCTGGCGGTCGGGCGCCGCGCCAGGACTTAGCCCGGCTCAGGAATTCACGGTTTCAGACCGGCAGCCGCAGCACCATGCGGTTGATCGCGTTCATCACCCGGTAGAGTTCATCGAACTGGCGCATGAACGCGTTATAGTCGAGGTCCGCGCGTTTTGCCTGGATCGCGGCGTGGATCTCGGCCAGTGAATGGCCGCCGTCGCACAGGGCCGCGATCGGCCGCGACAGGGCCGGGACCGGCATGTCGGTCTTCAGGCCTTCGGATGTGACGGTGATCGTCCCGCCCGGCGGCAGAGTCCGGGCCGCCTCCTCGGCGCTCTGATTGAGCAGATGGGGAATGGCGCGCGGGTCGTCGGTGCCGGGCAGGGATACGGGGTTGGTGTCGCGCACCGCGTAGAAGATGTGCTTCTTGAGGTTCCCGGTGAGCAGTTCCGCAAAGCTCGCCCGGGCGATGGGGTCCAGGTCACGAAGCCGCTTGAGGATGCGCGGGTCCCGGATCAGCCAGTCGGGATCATAGCGGTAGGGCTCGATGAAGCTCGTCAGGCGCAGCCCGGCCTGGGTCACGAAGTCGGTGACGTCGGGGACCGTGTAGGCCCGGTCGCGCGCATGCAGGAACAGATCATAGACCCCCGGATCGCCGCCCCCGACATGATCGCGGATCAGGCCGTTGCGCACGATCCATGCGGTCTGGGGCAGATTTTCGGCCAGTCGTTTGGCCATGGCGACCCGCTCGTCGTCGGGCATCTCGCCGCTTGGCGCGATCGCACGCAGCATGTCCTGCATATGGTAGATGCCGGTCCGGCCATACTCGCCATAGACCATGACCCCGATCCCGCCGTCGGGCGCGAGCTGGCCCGCCAATGCGGACAGGCCGGCGTCGGGGTCTTCGAGATGGTGCAGCACGCCGCAGCAGTCGATGTAGTCCCACGGGCCGGGGGCCACCTCGGCGATGTCGAGCAGGGAGCCCGTCACGAAACGAATATTCTCCAGCCCGCGTATTCTGGCGCGCGCCTGGGCGACGGCCTGGCTGGGACCGCTGAGATCGAGATGGACGACCTCGCCGGGCACGCCCGCATCGTGCATGTGCTGGGCGATCATGATGACGGCGTCGCCGGTGCCGCCGCCGGCGACCAATGCCTTCAACGGTTTCGACAGATCCCGCGCGCCGCCGAACACGTAATGATTCAGCTCGAACAGGTTGCTTGGCGAGCCGGCGATGAGGCGTTTCTTCTCATCGTCGGGATTGCGCTCGGGGTAGGGGTAGGATTCGTACTGGGATTGTACGAGATGGTCGCGCGCGGTCTTGTCGGGGTCGGTCATGCTTCTATCCGGTCTGCCGGTTCGGTGCGTCAGCCATCGATGTCGATGACCAGCCGTCCCGTGGCCTGCCGACCCTCGAGCATGGCGAGCGCCTTGGCCACGTCGGCCAGGGGCAAAACCTGGGACACATGGGGCTGCAGCTTGCCGGCGGCCCACCATTCGAAGAGCTCTTCGAAGCCGGCACGAAAGGTCTCGGGTTCGCGCTTCCGGTAGGCGCCCCAATAGACGCCGACAATCGCGATGTTCTTGACCAGCAGGTAGTTGGATGGGAACTCGGGAACGTCGCCGCTGGCGAAGCCGATCACCAGCAAACGGCCGCACCAGGCGAGCGAACGCATCGCGGTTTGGGCCAACTCGCCGCCGACCGGGTCGTAGACGACGTCGACGCCATTCCCGTCGGTGATCTTGCGCAGCGCGCCGCGCAAATCCTCCTCGGTATAATTTATCAAATGATCAGCACCGCGCGCGCCGGCCAGCTCGAGTTTCTCCGCCGTTGACGCGGCGGCGATCACGGTCGCCCCCAACGCCTTGGCACATTCGACCGCCGTCAGCCCGACACCGCCGCCGGCACCGAGAACCAGGACGGTCTCGCCCGCTTTCAGATTGGCGCGGTGGACCAGCGCGAGGTGGGACGTGCCGTAGGCGACGGGAAAGGCCGCGGCCGTGATGTCGTCCATGCCGTCGGGTGTGTGAAACACCGTGGTCGCCTGGCACACCACCTGCTCGGCATAGGCGCCGGCGGACACGAGAGCCATTACCCGGTCGCCCGGCTTGAAATCGGTGACGCCGTCGCCGACCTCCATGATCTCGCCCGCGCCTTCGAGACCGGGCGCGAAGGGGAGCTCTGGCTTTTCCTGATACTGCCCCCGCACGAGGACGCAATCGGCAAAATTCACGCCGGCGGCGCGCATCCGGATGCGCACCTGGCCCGGCCCGAGTGCCGGCTCGGGCAGCTCGCCGAGTTCGAGGGTGTCCGGGTCCCCCCAGTCCTTGCAGACGATGGCGCGCATGAAAATTGGTCTCCTGTCCTATTGGTCGCCGAACACGTCGGTGACCCGCATGGTGCCGGCCGCATGGCCGGCCCAGCTTGTTTGGACCGGGTTGAGCCGGTCGGTCAATGCCTCTTGTTGGGCCGTATCGATCGCGTCAATCGCGACCAATGTGTGAAGCATAGCCAGTTCGGCCGCCCGGCCTGCACCGTCATCGACCTTGAGCGCGACCCCGAGCCCAAGGGCGGGCAGGATCGCGGTGCACACGCCCTCCGCGCCGCCTTTCACCAGGACATTTGGGCCGGCGGCAGTGATCACGTCAGTGGCGAATCCGCCGGTCCCGTGGACATAGAACGGCGCGGCCGCCATGGCGCCGCGAATGCGAACCACGGCGGTCTGCCGCGCATCGGGTTGATCCGAAGGGTCGGCCATGCGGGCCATCGCCAGTGCCAGGTTGCCCAGTGGCATGGCCCAGACCGGCACAGAACAGCCATCGACACCGCGCGGCGCGCGGGTCAGATCACAGCCGGTCATGGATTCGAAAACGCCCAGGATGCGTTGCTGTACCGGATGGGTGACATCGGTGTATCCGGCCGGGGTCTCCCCCTTGTGCATTGCCGTGGCGATCATCCCGGCATGCTTGCCTGAGCAATTGTTGTGCAGTGCGCAGCAGCTCTCGCCGCGCGTGATCAGGTTGTGCGCGGCGTTCGGGTCGGCGGGCACATGCGCGCCGCATTCCAGATCGTCCGCGCTGGCGCCGGCGCGTTCGAGCATATGACGCGCGGTCTCTACATGGCGTTCCTCGCCCAGATGCGAGGAGCAGGCGAGCGCGATCTCCGCCTCGGCGAAGCCATATCGGTCGGCGGCGCCTGTTTCGATCAGGGGGAGTGCCTGCACAGGCTTGATGGCTGAACGCGGATAGACGTCCCGGGTGACGTCGCCCCAGGACCGGACCACAGAGCCGTCGGGCGCCACCACGGCGACCGCGCCGCGGTGGCGGCTTTCGACCATATTGCCGCGCAGCACTTCAACGAGCACGGGATTGGCTGCATGGTCCGCAGCCTTCGAGGCATGGGCGTGTGCGCCGTCGTCCATGGGGCATATTCCGGGTCGGGTCAGGGGCTGTTGCCAACTTGCCTCGGCCCCGAAGGCCATGCAAGTAAGGTCCAATGAGCGATACAAAAATGCGTGGATATTATGGTGTCGGCGTCGAGGGGATCTCGAAGTCGATGAATGTGGGTGCGATCATGCGGACCGCCCATGCGTTTGGCGCCAGCTTCGTGTTCACGATCGGTGCGGTCTATGCCAAGCGCGAGGGCGGGCGTACGGACACGTCGGATGCACCCGGGCAGCTGCCGTTGCATGAATATGACGCGCTGGATGATTTCCGGCTGCCGCGCGGTTGCGACCTGGTCGGGATCGAACTGATCGAGGAATCCGCCGATTTACCGAGTTTCCGCCACCCGCGCCGGGCCGCCTATGTGCTCGGTCCGGAACGGGGCTCGCTGTCGCCGGCGCTGGTCGAACGCTGCGATCATGTGGTCAAGATTCCGACCCGTTTCTGCGTCAATGTTGGCGTCGCGGCCGCGATTGTCATGTATGACCGGGTGCTGACCCTGGGTCGTTTTCCACCGCGTCCGATGACGCCGGGCGGCCCGGTCGAGACGCTGCCCGAGCATGTGCATGGCGGCCCTGTGCTTCGGCGTCCGAAGAACTGAAAAAAGGCCGAACAATAACAAGACGTTGATCGGGCCCGGGCTTGGCAAGACTCGGCGGCGCTTGGTATTTGCCGGGGCATGATTGCAATCAGCAGATTCTCCTTCTTGGCGGTGGCCGCCGTGTTGGCCCTGGCGGTCCTGGCGCCGGCCACCGGACATGCGCAGGAGGCCAAGCGTATCGGTCAGCATGGCGACTGGGACGCTTATACGCGCGGCACCGGCAACAGCCAGTTCTGCTACATGGTCTCGAAACCCCAGTCGGCGAGCCTTCAGTCGCGGCGCGGCGAGATATTCTTCCTGGTCTGGCACCGGCCGGGCCAGAAAGAGTTCGATGTGGTGCAGGTCGATATCGGTTACCCGTTCAAGGAGGCGTCCGAGGTCGAGGTGCGCATCGGCGGTGATTCCTGGTCCCTCTTCACCAAGGAAGAGAGCGCCTGGACCTACAAGCAGGCCGACGACAAGGCGCTCGTGGCCGCGATGCGCAAGGGCGCGCGCATGACGGTGAAGGGCACATCCAGCCGGAACAATCCGACGACCGATACCTATTCCCTCAAGGGAACGAGTGCGGCCTACGCGGCCATCAACAAGGCCTGCGGGCGCTAGAAGATTGCGCGCTAGAGTGGAAAATCGCTCTCGGGATCGACACCTGCATCCTGAATAAACTTCGCAATCCGCCGCACATCGTCGGGATCAAGTGTGTGATGGGGATGATGGAATTCGGCGAAGTGATCGTTCAACCGAAAGCCGATCCGTCCCCCATGGCGCTGTTCGACCGTGCCGCCCAACTCCTGGATGACGGATTCGACGGCCTGCGGCGCGATGTTGGCGCTGACGGGGTGGGCGAACAGGGAATGCAGAACTTTTCGGTGTTTGTGATTCATAACGGGCCTTCGCGTAGCGGTCTTGGGTATCGATACCGCAATTTTGCGCAGGCGGCCCGCCGGCGCATTGATCTGGCTCAGCATGGTGCGCGCAAGCAGTTGCGTTCGCCCGCTGTCGGGCCTATGTGATCCGTCATGCCGATCACATCCGAACAATTTGCGGCCCCCGAGGCCTCGTCCGGCGACGGCCCGATCAATCTGATCGGGATGAATCGGGCTGAACTGACGGCGACTCTCGAGACCCTCGACGAGCCGCGCTTTCGGGCGGATCAGCTGTTCAAATGGATCTACGGGCGCGGTGCCACCGAATTCGATCAGATGACCAACCTGTCGAAAACCCTGCGCGCCAAGCTGGCCGACCGCTACGTCGTCGCCCGGCCGCAGATTTCGCAGGACCTCGCCTCGAAAGACGGGACCCATAAATGGCTCCTGCGCCTCGATGACGGCAACGAGGTCGAATGCGTGCATATTCCCGAATCCGACCGCGGCACATTGTGCGTGTCGAGCCAGGTCGGCTGCACCCTGAACTGCCGCTTCTGCCACACGGGCACCCAGCGTCTGGTGCGCAATCTCGGCCCGGCGGAGATCGTCGGACAGATCATGCTGGCCCGTGACCATCTGGGCGAATGGCCGACCGTGGAACGGCCGTCCATCTACGAGCGCGAACTCAGTAATATCGTCATGATGGGAATGGGCGAGCCGCTCTATAATTTCGAAAACGTGTCGGCCGCCCTGAAGATCGTCATGGACGATGCGGGGATCGCGATTTCGCGCCGGCGGATCACCCTGTCGACCGCGGGCGTGGTGCCGCTGATCGAGCGCTGCGGCGCCGAGCTCGGGGTCAATCTGGCCGTGTCCCTGCACGCGGTGCGCGACGATCTGCGCGACGAGATTGTGCCGATCAACCGCAAGTACCCGATCGCCGAACTGCTGGCCGCATGCCGCGACTATCCCGGCGTGCGCAATTCGCGTCGTATCACCTTCGAGTATGTGATGCTGCGCGACGTCAACGACACCGATGCGGATGCCCGCGAGTTGGTGCGCCTGATCGCGGGAATTCCCTCGAAGGTCAATCTGATCCCGTTCAATCCCTGGCCTGGCGCGCCCTATGATCGTTCGACGGACGAACGGATCGAAGCCTTCGCCGAGATTGTCCGGTCGGCCGGTTATCCGTCGCCGGTGCGCACCCCGCGCGGCGAGGACATCATGGCGGCCTGCGGGCAGCTGAAGTCCGAGAGCGAGCGCCCGCGCCGCTCTGTTGCCGGATAACGCCCCTAATATTCAGATATTACAGGGTTTTTCGACCTCGCGAATTCGTGCTCTTGTCTGTTGGGGCCGGCGTCACTACCTTACGCCCCAAGGGAAGAGGACAGCGCACCCAAGATCCATGAGCGTAAACAACGCCGGATCGGTGGAGCATGATTGACGATTTTCTAATGGGACTGGCGCTCGCCATCTTTGGCGGGACTCTCGCCGTGATCGGTTTGCCGACCATACGCCGATCGCGCATACCCTCCCTCACACCGCAGACGATGAGCCGCACCGGTCGTGTGATCCGTATCCTGATGTCGACGCTGGCGATCGGTACGGGATTGCCGCTGGCGCTGGCCGGGCTGGCCATGGTCGCGGCCGCCCTGGCGGGAATGCGGATTATCTGGCCGACCTGATCGCCGCAAAATCGCCTGGCTTCGCGGACCGCCCCAATGCTTGCTCCCGGGGCCGGCGCGACTATACTCCGCCGCGATTTACGCAGAAGCGAAACGGAACAGAGCCATGGCGTCAGGTGACGTGAAAAAAGTTGTGCTCGCCTATTCGGGCGGCCTCGATACGTCGGTCATTCTCAAATGGCTGGTGGAGACCTATGACTGCGAGGTGGTGACCTTCACCGCCGACCTCGGCCAGGGCGAGGAACTCGAGCCGGCCCGGGCCAAGGCCGAGATGTTCGGCGTCAAGGAAATCTACATCGAGGATCTGCGCGAGGAGTTCGTGCGCGACTATGTGTTCCCGATGTTCCGCGCCAACGCGCTGTATGAGGGCGTGTATCTGCTCGGCACCTCGATCGCCCGGCCGCTGATTGCCAAGCGCCAGATCGAGATCGCCCACGAGACCGGCGCCGATGCCGTGTCCCATGGTGCGACGGGCAAGGGCAATGACCAGGTCCGGTTCGAACTCGGCTATTACGCGCTCGACCCCGACATCAAGGTGATCGCGCCCTGGCGCGAGTGGGACCTGACGTCGCGAACGAAGCTGATCGAATTCGCCGAGAAGCACCAGATTCCGATCGCCAAGGACAAGCGCGGCGAGGCACCGTTCTCGGTTGACGCCAACCTTCTGCACATCTCGGCCGAGGGCAAGGTCCTGGAGGATCCGTGGCGCGAGCCCGAGGAATATCTCTACTCACGCTCCGTATCACCCGAAGCCGCACCCGACACGCCGACCTATATCGAAGTCGGATTCGAGACGGGTGATCCCGTCTCGATCGATGGCGAGAAGCTGTCCCCCGCGTCCCTGCTCACCAAATTGAACGAACTGGGTGGGGCCAACGGGATCGGCCGGCTCGATCTGGTCGAGAACCGCTTCGTCGGCATGAAGTCCCGCGGTGTCTATGAGACGCCCGGTGGCACCATCATGCATGTCGCGCATCGGGCGATGGAATCGCTCACCCTCGACCGGGAGGCCACCCACCTCAAGGACGAGATGATGCCGCGCTACGCGAAGCTCGTCTATAACGGCTTCTGGTTTTCGCCCGAGCGCGAGATGCTCCAGGCCCTCGTCGACAAGAGCCAGGAGCATGTCTCGGGCACGGTCCGGCTGAAGCTCTACAAGGGCAACGTGGTCGTGGTCGGCCGGCAATCGCCGAACAGCCTTTATTCCCTCGACCATGTTACCTTCGAGGATGACGAGGTCTATGACCAGCGCGACGCCGAGGGTTTCATCAAGCTCCAGGCGCTGCGCCTGCGCCTCGCCAAGGTGCTTCGGGACTAGGCGGGGCCGCGGGGCTAACCCTCGATTTTCTTCATTTCGGCCATTTTCTCGTCGGCGTCGTCGGCCTTGTTGTAGTCCTGTGCCAGGCGGCCGTCGCCGGCCGGGCTCTTGCAGGTGAAGAAAAGGCAATGGCCTTCCACCGGCAGGATGCCGTGGCGCAGATTGCGTGAGATATGCACGAGGTCGCCCGGCTCGATCGTGGTGGTCTCATCGCCGAGCACCATGCGCAGCTTGCCCTCGAGGACATAGATGAACTGTTCCTCGTTGGGGTGAAAATGCGGCGGCGGTGCCACGCCTTCCTCGTAGTGCACGAGCCCGACCTTCATGAACTCGCCGACGAAGGATTTCATCAGCGCGGGCGCGGTGTCGTCGGGCTGGTACTCGATTTCATGGGTGCGATAGATCGGCATTGTGGTTCCCCCGGTTGGATTATGCTTTTCCCGAGCCTACCCCAATCCGGGCCAGGCGGCGACGCCGAGTATGAACGGGTGTACCGCGACCAACCCCAGATAGACGGCCACGCTCAACAGAAGCCGCCACCAGCCGATCCCCGGCCAGTCGAAGCTGGTGCGCTTGGCCAGGATGGCGCCGAAGGGGACCAGGCTGGTGGTCAGCAGGATCGGGCCCCAGTCCGCGCCATAGAGAAACTCGCGCCGCTTGTCGATCCGGTACATGCCGAACACGCTCAGGATCAGCAGGCCGGCGAACAGGATGAGCGCGCGGGTGTCGCCGTTGACGATCAGATGTGCCGCCGACCAGACGGACATGCCGTTCAGGAACGGGTGCCGGGTGATGCGGATGATGCCGCGGGTCAGGTCGCGCCCGGGCTCATCGGGGTTCGTACCGGCCAGCGTTGGCGAGGGCGTCGTCAGGCCGCAGACGATCAGGAACAGCGCCACCGGCATGACGATTGCGGGCAGCCAGAGCAGCGCATCGGGTGTTTGCCACAGCGGGTCGATCGGCGCACGGATATAGGCGAGGACCATCCACGCGAACACCACAACCATCAAGATCGAGTAGTAGGCGAGGAAGCGGGTCTCCCCCATTTTGTTGATCAGGGCCAGACGGACCGGCATGCTCGACAACATGAAATGGCCGCCGACGAACAGGGCGGTGGCCGCGAACAGCGCATCCAGACTGCCGATCATGTCTTCCCCCGAAATGTTCTACGCGATTTAATGATTATCCGGCGTGAAAGCGGGAGTCGTCCAGTCACCCCCTGTATGCCGGCCGGAGATATGCTAGTCAGTGCCCATGACCGATACGAATGAACCTGCCGAAACCGGCAATCTGACAGACACGCCCGACACGCCCCGCGCCGATGATCCTGTCGCGGCGGCGATTCTTGCACAGCTCGCGGCGGCGAAGCCGGGGGGCTCGGTGTCTCCCGAAGATGTGGCGCGTGCCATCGCGGACGCGCGTCGAAAGCCCAATGATCCGCCCGACCTCTGGCGGCGTTACATGTCGGCGGTCAAGCAACAGGCGATCCATCTGGCGCGCGCCGGATCGATCCAGGTGTTGCGCAAGGGCCAGCCGGTCGAGGACCCGGCCCGAGTGAAGGGCGTTATCCGCTACCGTCTGCCGGTCTAGCTCTTAGGTATCCTTCGCACCTCATCCTGAGCTTGTCGAAGGAGAGGTGCTGCGGACCCTCATGCTTCGACAAGCTCAGTATGAGGGTGGCTGGTTGCCTACCAGGCGGGCGGCTCGACCCCGTTCTGGCGGCAGGCCGCCGTCACGGTGTTGGCCAGCAGGCAGGCGATGGTCATCGGACCGACGCCGCCGGGAACGGGCGTGATCGCACCCGCGACCTTGATGGCAGAATTAAAGTCCACATCGCCGACGAGGCGCATCTTGTCCGGGTCGTCATCCGTGGGCGCGGCGATCCGGTTGATGCCGACATCGATGACGGTCGCGCCGGGCTTGATCCAGTCCCCCTGAACCATCTGCGGGCGGCCGACCGCCGCCACCAGGATATCGGCCCGGCGGCAGACATCGGCCAAATCTTTCGTGCGCGAATGGGCGACCGTCACGGTGCAGCTCGCCTGGGTGAGCAGCGCCGCCATGGGCTTGCCGACGATGTTGGAGCGGCCGAGCACGACGGCGTCGAGCCCGGACAGGTCACCCAGCCGATCTTCGAGCATCATACGGCAGCCGAGCGGCGTACATGGCACCATCGCGGCATCGGGGCCGGTCATCTGGCCCGTCGCAAGACGCCCGCTGTTGATCACGTGGAACCCGTCCACATCCTTGCCCGGCGCGATGGCGTCGATCACGGCGTTGGGGTCGATCTGGTCCGGCACCGGCAGCTGCACCAGGATGCCGTGCACGGACTCGTCGTCGTTGAGCCGGTCGACCAGCGCCAGCAGCTCCGCCTGGCTGGTGGACGCGTCCAGGCGGTGATCGGTCGCGGTGATGCCCGCCTCGGTCGCGGCCTTGCCCTTGTTGCGCACATAGACCTGGCTCGCCGGGTCGTCGCCGACCAGCACCACGGCCAGCCCCGGCGTCAGGCCGTGGGCGTCCTTGATCCGCGCGACATTCTCGCCGATGCGCCCGCGCAGGGCCTCGGCGAAGGCCTTGCCGTCAATGATCTTGTCCGCGTGGGTCACCTTTGGATCGGTCATTTTTTTGCTCTCCGGTTCACGCTGTCTGGGCCGGCCGGTCCGACCGTTGTGCCCGCCAACGCCTCTAGCATGGGTATGAGAGTCGGGCCATCGCCGGGAATGTGGATCAGCTTGGTGCGCCCGGTCTCCCCCGAAAGGACCGACAGGGTGGATTTCGGCACGCGCAGCGCCCTGGCGAGCAAAGCCAGGACGGCGGCATTGGCCTTGCCGTCGGCGGGCGGGGCGGTGACCGTGACCTTGAGGGCCGGGCCGCCGGCCTGGGCGCCGGGGTCAAGAATGCCGGTGATCGCGTTGCGTCGGGCGCGCGGTGTCACGCGCAGCCGCAGGCGGATGCCGTCCTTTTGAATTTCCCATGGTCGATCTGCCGGTCGATCTACAGGTCGATCCACCAACGGCAGATGGCCGTCAACGCAGCAGCAGGTCGGGGATGAACTGCTGCAGGAAGCCGAGGATCAGGATGACGATCAGCGGCGACAGATCGAGCCCACCGACCGAGGGAATGACCTGCCGGATCGGGCGCATGGCCGGTTCGGTGATCCGGTAGAGGAAGTCACCGATCTGATAGACCATGCGGTTGGACGTGTTGATCACGTTGAACTGGACGAGCCAGGTCAGGACCACCGAGATAATTACGGCCCACATATAAAGGCCGATGATTGTGCTGATGAGGTTGGCGATAGCGAGCATGATCTTCGATCTTCTGGTGCGAAAAATGCGCGTCCGAAACGCTTGGTGATAGCGGGTTTGAGACTAGCCAGCGTCTGTGCGCCTGTCCAGTCACGCGCCGGTTACGGCCGGGAGCGCGGATGACTTGACAGGGACGGCGGCCCGCACCCATATTCCCGCCGCGCCGCGATGCCCGAACCCAATGTCAGGGCCCGCGCGCACGCCGTTTTCGGCATCGGTGGGGCCGTAGCTCAGTTGGGAGAGCGCTACGTTCGCAACGTAGAGGTCGTCGGTTCGATCCCGTCCGGCTCCACCAAATTTCTCCAATCGATCAGACCGCCCCCGGCGACCAGCCATAGATGCGTGCGGCATTGCCGCCCATCAGCGCGGCGCGGTCGCTGTCGGACAGCCAGTCGCCCTGGCGGAACGCCTCGACTCCCTCCTCGTAGCTCAGAAGCTCCATCGCGCGCGTCCAGTCCGTGCCCCACATGCAGCGTGCGACGCCGAAGGCATCGATGATGCGGTGCACCGGGTCGTGGATGTCGGCGAAGGGAAAGGGCGTGCGCGCGAGCGTGCCCGCGCCGCTGATCTTGACGCTGACATTGTCGTATTTGGCCAGGGCCAGCAGCTTCGGCAGCTCGGCCCAGCCATCCTCCGGGGCGGGCGGGTGGAACGGCTGGACGAGGCCCATATGGTCGACCACCAGGGATACGTCCGGGAATTGCGCGGCGATGTCCGCGACCTGCGCGTGCCGCTCGGTGCAGTAGACATTGACCGGGACGTCGTGGCGCCGGGCCGCGTCGAGAAGATTGGCGACACCGGAATCGCCGGCCTCATCCGAGATACCGTGGGCGAGCAGCAGGCGGATGCCGACGGTGCCGTCCTTCGCGACCCAGTCGGCGACTTTTTCTCCCACGGCGGGGTCGCCGGCGTCGAAGGGCGTGACCAGCGCGAACCGGCCGGGATGGTCGGCCTGCACCTCGAGCGCGTAGCTCGGGTCGTAGCGGTACATGGTGTAGGCCGAGACGAGGATCGCGCCGTCGACGCCGACCGCATCCATCGCGGCCACCATTTCGTCGCCATTGGCCGAAGGTGGTCCGGTGAGCACGGCGGCCCAGGGCCGGCCCGGATGGTCGGCCTCGTAGGCGTGCACCTGTGCGTCGATGATCGGCATTTTGTCCTCCGGCGTGCATCTTTCTTCTTCGCCGAACTATAACGCCGTCGCGCGGACCCCGAGAAACCTCTTGTTAGAGGGCGCACAGACATCAAGCGACGCTGAGATCGTGACTGATTCTTGCGCGGGCATGATATAGGAAGGCCATAATTGATGGGGCAGCTGCGCAATTTAGCGTGACGGCGTGTGTCTGCAAGACGAATGGTTCGTCATAAAGCGCGCCCATCCGGCATTTCGATCGAGATAACATGACAGACTTCGAAGGCGTGGTACCGCCGCTTCAGCAGGCTCTGACCGAACGCGGCTACACCCAACTGACCCCGGTGCAAACCGCGATCCTGGCCCTTGAGAACAAGAACGCCGACGCCCTGGTGTCCGCGCAGACGGGGTCGGGCAAGACCGTGGCCTTCGGGCTGGCGCTGGCGCCGACCCTGCTGGCGGGTGCGGACCGGTTCGCGCGCGCGGACGCGCCCCTGGCGCTGGCGGTCGCGCCGACCCGCGAGCTGGCCCTGCAGGTACGCCGCGAACTGGAATGGCTTTACGCGCCGACGGGGGCGGCTTTCGCGTCCTGCGTGGGCGGCATGGATGCGCGCGCGGAACGTATGGCGTTGCAGCGCGGTGCGCATATCGTGGTCGGCACGCCGGGCCGGCTGCGCGATCATATCGAACGCGGTTCGTTCAACACCTCGGGTCTCCGGGCCGTGGTGCTCGACGAGGCGGACGAAATGCTCGATCTGGGGTTTCGTGACGATCTCGAATTCATTCTCGATGCGGCGCCCGCGGGGCGACGCACATTGCTGTTTTCCGCCACGGTGCCGCGGACCATCGCCACGCTGGCCAAACGCTATCAGCGCGATGCGGTCCGTATCTCCACATCGGCGGAACAACAGCAGCATGTGGATATCGAGTATCGCGCCCTCACGGTCGCGCCCAACGACACCGAAAACGCCATCGTCAATGTGCTGCGCTATTTCGATGCAAAGAATGCGCTCGTTTTTTGTGGCACCCGTGCCGCCGTCAACCGGATGACCAGCCGTTTCGCCAACCGGGGTTTCTCGGCGGTGGCCCTGTCGGGCGAGCTCAGTCAGAACGAGCGGACCCACGCCCTGCAGGCGTTGCGCGACGGGCGCGCGCGGGTGTGCATCGCCACCGATGTGGCGGCGCGCGGGCTGGACCTGCCGAATCTGGAGCTGGTGATCCATGCGGACATTCCGAAGAACCGTGAGTCCCTGTTGCACCGGAGCGGACGCACCGGGCGTGCGGGCCGTAAGGGTGTGTGCGCGCTGATCGTGCCGCACAATATGCGCCGGCGGACCGAGCGGTTGCTGCAAAGCGCCAACATTGAGGCCACCTGGGCCAACCCGCCATCCGCCGGCGACATTCTGAAGCGTGATCGCGAGCGTATTTTCACGGACCCGGCGCTCAGTGAACCCCTGAACGACGAGGAACGCGCCTTCGCCCAGGAGCTTCTGTCGCATCACGATGCGGAACATGTCGCGGCGGCGTTCCTGCGACGCCATCTCGAGGACCAGACGGCACCGGAAGAACTCCTCGATGCCGCGCCGACAGAACCGCAAAAGGATCGCCGCGACAATTTCAGGGACAGCGTCTGGTTTTCGTTGTCGGTCGGGCGCGACGAGCGCGCCGAGGCGCGCTGGCTGTTGCCGATGCTGTGCCGCGCCGGCCACATCACCAAGACGGACATCGGCGCGATCCGGATCCAGGCCAGCGAGACCCATGTCGAACTGGCCGCGAGTTGTGTGGATCGTTTTGTCGAGGGGGTCGGCCCCAGCGGCAAGGTGGAGAAAAACATCGTCGTGACACGGCTGGCCAGCAGCCCGAATGCCGGCGCCGAGGCGCCGCGTGATGCTGGCGAAAAGCCCTATTCGACGAAGAAACCCTATACGGCCAAACCGCGCGCCGAGCAGGCCGCCGGCGCCCCGCGTGATTTCGGCGATAAGCCCTATGCGAAGAAGAAACCCTACGGTGACAAGCCGCGCGGCGCGCAGGCCCACCAGGGTGCGCCGCGCCATTCCGCGCCCGGCCGGCCGGCGGGCGAGGAGAGAATGCCCTGGGAAGCGGAAGAGAAAAAGCCATGGGTAAAGAAGGGCAAAAAGACGGCCAAGAATTCGAAGAAGAACCAGCCGATGAGCGCGAAGCCCGCGGGCAAGAAGCCCACGGCAGGAAAGCTCGGGCTCAAGGCCCCGAAGATGAGTGCGAAGGCCCGGGCGGCGATTCAGTCCGGCCAGGCGCCGATGAAGCGGAAAAAACCCAAGCGCGACAGCGTTTAGAAAAAGGTCGAACTGACGCCCTGATCCGTCCAGACTTTCTGCCATGACCCGGCCCATAATCAGGGGCATGACCCGACGGAGGACGCCATGACCGAATCGAAGACTTTTCGCCAGCTCGCCAATGAGGCATCACCGCTCGTCATTCCCGGCGCCCATGACGCGCTGACGGCGCGGATCATCGAGCAGACCGGCTTCGACGCCTTCATGATCGGCGGCTTTCAGATTGTCGGCGCGCGCTACGGCGTCCCCGATATCGGCCTGCTGGGGCTGGGCGAGATTTCGGCCGGCGTCCGCGACATCCTCGCCGTGACCGATCTGCCCTGCCTGGTCGATGTCGACACGGGTTATGGCGACGTCAAGAACGTCGTCTATACCCTGAACCATTACGAGAAGATCGGCGCCCAGGCGATCTTCATCGAAGACCAGCTCGCGCCGAAGCGCTGCGGCCATATGGCCGGCAAGCGCATCGTGCCCGTCGAGGAAATGGAGGCGAAGCTGCGCGCCTGTGCCGGCGAACGCCTCAACCCCGACACCTTTATCATTGCGCGCACCGACGCCATCGCCACTGATGGTCTCGACGAGGCGCTGCGCCGCGGCGAGCGCTATATGAAGGCGGGCGCCGATGCGTTGTTCATTGAGGCGCCGACGTCGATCGAGGACATGCGGCGCATCTGCGAGGAACTGCCCGTGCCCCAGCTCGCCAACATGATCGAGGGTGGCGTGACCCCGCTGCTGGCGCCGGCGGCGCTCGGTGAGCTCGGCTACAGCATCGCCAGCTACGGCATCACGACGCTGATGCTGACCGCGCGCACGATCCGCGACACCCTGGCCGACATCAAGAGCGGTGAATTCAAGCTCGCCAATACCGGCCTGACCTTCCCGGAATATCTCGACATCGTCGAGATGCCCCGCTGGTCCGCCATCGAGGACCGCTACGAAAGCTGAGGAGCGGCTTCTTGGCGCAGCGACGCAACCGAACGGAGTCCCCGATGTCCTCCACCGATTTGGCCCAACTCTCGGCAAGCGGGATCGCGCGGCGGATCGCCGCCGGCGAGACCAGCGCCGTCGCCGTCACCGAGGCGTGCCTGGCGCGTATCGAGGCGCGCGAAGGCGCGGTCCGCGCCTGGGCCTTCATCGATCCCGATCTGGCGCTGGCGCAGGCGCATGCCTGCGACAACGAGACACCACGGGGGCTGCTCCACGGGGTGCCGCTCGGCGTCAAGGACATCGTCGACACCCACGACATGCCGACGGAGATGGGCTCTCCGATCTATGCCGGCCGCCGCCCGTCGGCCGACGCGGCCTGCATCGCCCAGGTGCGCGCCGCCGGCGCGGTCATCCTGGGAAAGACGGTCACAACCGAATTTGCCGGCAGTTTCCCGGGTCCGACGGCCAATCCCCATGATCTCACGCGCAGTCCCGGCGGGTCGTCGAGCGGCTCGGCAGCGGCCGTTGCGGATGGCATGGTGCCGGCTGCCTTCGGCACCCAGACGGGCAGTTCGATCCTCCGCCCGTCGGCCTATTGCGGCGTCATCGGCTACAAGCCGACCTTCGGCACATACAATATCGCGGGCGTCAAGGCGGCGTCCCAGAGCCTCGACACCCTGGGCCTGCACGTGCGCGACCTCGATGATGTACCGCTGCTGACATCGGTGCTGGTCAACCGGCCGTTCGAACCGCTCGCGGCGCCGCCCACCGGACCGAGGATCGGTGTCTGCCGCACCCCCTTATGGGACCTGGCCCAGGCGGAGACACAGCGCGCGGTGGAGGACGCCGCCGCGCGGCTCGCACAGGCGGGTGCCGCCGTGCGCGATGTCACGCTCCCGGAGCATTTCGCGCGGCTTGAGGAGGTCCGCATTCTCATCAATTGCTACGAGCGCAGCCGCCATATGCTCAACGAGTGGCGCGATCACCGAGACGCCCTCAGCGACCGGTTCCGGACGGTCATGCAGGCCGGCCTCGACGCACCCTATGACGATTATGTCGCGGCGATGCGCCTGACCGAGGCATGCCGGCAACAGAGCGACGGGCTGTTCGACGATCTGGATGTCCTGCTCGCACCCTGTGTCGACGGCGAGGCGCCGGTCGGCCTGGAGGACGGCGGAAACCCGCGCTTCGCCGGATTCTGGACGGCGATCCGTTTGCCGGCGGTCTCGCTGCCGACCCATACCGGCCCGAGCGGGATGCCGGTCGGCATCCAGCTGGTCGGCCGCTACCGCGACGATGACCGCCTGTTGCAGGCGGCGAAATGGGTGCTGGAAACCCTCGACGCCTGATAACCCGCGAGCATTGCCCGTTGGCTTTGCGGCGGTCGTTTCCCTACCGCAGCGGCGAGAAGTCCGGGGCCAGCAGCAGCTTGTTGTCCTGGGTGATGATTGCACCCTTGGGCGAGCCCTTCGGCGGCCAGACACCCTTCGCCACGCCTTCGTCACGCACCTGCTGGCGATGCTCGAAGCTCTTGTAGGGCCAGATGTGGACGTATTTGTTGAGGTCGCCCACATCGGTGTGCATTGCCATGGCGCAGGGGGACAATTCGCTGCGCGCGCCGATGGCGTCCTCCCAGCCCTTGATGATGCCGGGCATCGTGCCGTTGTGGACCGAGTAGTAGCGATATTCGAACAGCGGCCCGTGTTCGCCGCTCATGAACTCGCCCATGAACGGGAAGGGCGTGAAAATCTCGCTGTTCATCTGATGGATCATGTCGCTCACCGCCGGGGGCCACACGCCCGTCGCGACGGCCTCGGCGCGCACCGCGGCGCGCTCTTCGATATTCTCGTAGGGCCAGATATGCATGACCTCATTGAGGGGCCCGACCTCGGAATAGAAGAAGGCGGCCAGCGGTGACAGCTGCTTGCGGCCATTCTCGTAGGCCTCCCCGAAGGCTTTCATGAATCCGGGAACCATGCGCGGCTTCAGTCGGTAGGTGCGTACTTCGTAGATCATGTGGTTTTCCCCCAAGGAGTTCGTGCGCTTGTCTGTTTGTTGTTGGCCAGTTTGGCCCTAGCCGGGTTGTGGGTCCAGCCGGACTTTTCCCGGCGCGAATCTAGCCCTCGGTCGTCGGGAGCGGACGCTTTACACCATGGGCGACGTCACGGCGCGCCATGTAGGTCGTGCCGACGACGATGATCCCGGCGCCGACCCAGGTCCAGGTGTCGGGGAATTCGGCGAAGACCACGTAGCTGATCAGTGCCGCCCAGACCATGCGCATCGCGCTGACCGGCTCGACCAGGCTGACATCCGCAAGCTTGTAGGCGTGGGTGAACAATAGATGGCCGGTCGTGCCGCACAGGCCGATGGCGATCAGCCACAGAAACTGCTCGAAATTCGGCCACTGCCAGACGAACAGCGCCGGGATCAGGGTCACGGGGGTCATCAACAATGTGACATAGGCGACGATCGTGGTCGGCGAGTCATGCCGCGACAGCATCTTGGCCATGATCTTCGAATTCGAGACCAGCAGGGTCGCCGTGAGAACCAGCACGGTGCCGAGATTGATTGGTACGATGCCCGGCCGGACGACCACGAAGGCGCCGGTCACGGCCAGTGCGATGCCGAGCCAGCGGCGGGGGCCGACCTTCTCGCCGAGGAACAATATCGCCAGCAAGGCGACGAAAACCGGGCCGACCAGACTGATGGCCGCGACGTCGCCTACCGGAATCAAAGACAGAGCCGTGACCATGCAGAGCATCGCCGCGGCGTTCACCAGCCCGCGGCCGAGATGCCAGGGCAGCATGTCGGTCCGGAACAGGCCGAACCCATTCTTTGCGATGACCGGTATGAAAATGATCAGTCCGAAAAAGCTGCGGAAAAATGCAACCTCGAAGGCATGCAGGCCCTCTTCGACGGTCAGGTAGCGCATGATGTTGTGCATCGTCGCGGCGACCGCCGCCGCGCCCACCACCAGCAGTATCGCCTTTACCGAATTCGGCATGGCTTCTTCAGCATGATCGCGCGCCAGGTTGTCAGGATGTCGCCGCCGGATGTCGACGGTTCGTTTCCGATGTAGAAGCAAGCCGTTTGTAAGTAAAGTCGCCCCGAAACATACATTTCCGACCGGGATGTCCTCTGATGGCGATCCCGGATGAATATCAGAGGACTGAATTCATGGCCATTTCCCATCTCGAACATTTTCTCGTCGTCGCCCAGGACTATAAGGCGACGGTGCAGTGGTACATCGACAATCTCGGTTTCGAGGAAGGCCCGCACCCGGACTTCGGTGCCGATGTGGAGGTGACCTGGCTCTATCTCGGCGATCGCGACATCATCCATATCGTGCCGCCGCGTCCGAACGACGAAGCGCGCCCGGTGCCGGACCCCAACGCCACGCCCGAGGATATCGCCCAGGGCAGCCGGCCGATCCATCATATCGCGTTCCGCGCCGCCAACCGGGGCGAGATGACCGACCGCTTCAAGGCGCGCGGCGTGACCTATCTTGAGCAACAGGCCAGCAAGACAGATTTGTACCAGGTCTTCGTGCGTGACCCGAACGGCATCACGGTCGAACTCAATTTCCCTGCGGAAGAGGCCGCCGACATGGAGGGTCTCGCGCAGTTGGCGCTGCGGCCGGAGAAGTGGAAGGACAAGGCGCCGACGGGCTAGGGTCCCGCCAGGGACAGCCATACACAAAGGAAGAGACGTTATGGATTTGGGTTTGACGGGCAAGCGCGCCCTGGTGCTCGGCGGCAGCCGGGGCATCGGTTTCGGGATCGCCAATGAACTCGCCGCCGAAGGTGCGCGCATCATGCTGTGCAGCCGCGATGCGGCAGCCTGCGAGGATGCGGCGGCGCGCATCGCGAAGGAGCACGGCGTTGAGGTGATTGGCCGTTCTTGTGACATGTCCGATCTCGACGCGGTCGATGCGACGGCCGCCGCGGCACAAGCCGAGCTTGGTGGTGTCGACATTCTGATCAACAATACCGGTGGTCCGCCGCTGGGGCCGATCAGCGCCGTCGATACCGAAACCTGGGCGCATTATTTCGAAGCGATGGTGCTCAGCGTCATCCGCATGACCGGCCATCTTCTGCCGGGTATGCGTGAGCGCAAATGGGGCCGGGTCATCACCGTCTCCTCCTCGGGCGTGGTCGAGCCGATCCCGGTATTGGGCATCTCGAACACATTGCGCGTGGCACTGGTCAACTGGTCGAAGACGATTGACCTCGAGATCGCACCGGACGGGGTGACGATCAATGTGATCATGCCGGGGCGGATCGAGACCGACCGGCTGCGTTCCACGCGCGCGGCGATGGCTGAAAAGCAGGGGATCAGCCTCGAAGAGGCCGCGCGGGCGCAGGCCGCGGACATTCCCGTCGGGCGCGTCGGCACGGTGCGGGAATTCGCGGCCCTGGCGGCGTTTCTGGCCAGCGAGCGGGCGAGTTTCCTGACCGGCCAGGTGTATGCGGTCGATGGTGGCATGATCAGCAGCACGCGGTGATGTTCCCGTCCACGCCGACCGCAGGGCCGCTGTTGCACAGCTGAGCTAGAATGACACCATGGTAGATCTCTCCGTACTCGACCTTGCCTATATTGGCGAAGGCTTCACGCCGGCCGACGCGCTGGCCAACGCACGCGACCTGGCACAGCACGCCGAGGCTGCCGGCTACGCCCGCTTCTGGCTCGCCGAGCATCACAACCTCGCCGGCATCGCCAGCGCGGCCACCGCCGTGTGCATCGGCCATGTGGCCGGCGGCACGAAGACGATCCGCGTCGGCGCGGGCGGCATTATGCTGCCGAACCATTCACCGATGGTCGTCGCCGAGCAGTTCGGCACGCTGGCGACACTGTTCCCCGGCCGCATCGATCTCGGTCTGGGGCGCGCGCCGGGGACGGACCAGCGCACGTTGCAGGCCCTAAGGCGCGGCCCGGACTCGTCTGAACATTTCCCCCAGGACGTCCTCGAGCTGCAGGCCCTGCTCGGCCCACCGCAGGAGAACCAGACAATCCACGCGATCCCGGGCGAGAACACCAATGTGCCGCTGTGGATTCTGGGCTCCAGCCTGTTTGGGGCGCAGCTCGCCGCCATGCTCGGTCTGCCCTATGCCTTCGCCTCGCACTTCGCGCCCCAGGCGCTGATGCAGGCGGTCGAGATTTATCGCGAGCGGTTCGAGCCGTCGGCACAGCTCGCCGCGCCTTACGTGATGGTTGGCTGCAACGTTGTCGTCGCGGATACGGAAGACGAGGCGCGGCGGTTGTTCACCACCCCGCAACAGCAATTCACCCGCATGGTGCGCGGCACCCGCGGCCAGCTGCCGCCGCCGGTCGATGACATCGAGGCCTTCTGGTCGCCGATGGAGAAGTCGCAGGCCTCATCCATGCTGGGCTGTTCATTCTATGGCGCACCCGACACGATCAGGGGCAAGCTGGCGCCGCTGGTCGAAGCCACAGGCGCCGACGAGCTGATGGTCGTCGGCGCAATCTGGGAACATGCCGCGCGGGTGCGCTCCTACGAACTTCTGGCCGGGGCGATGCGTTGATGCGGTGGCGTTTTGAGGGAAGGAAAAAGCGATGAAACTGACGGGCAAGACGATCATCATAACGGGCGCGGCATCCGGGATTGGCAAGGCGAGCGCGGCAGCGTGCCTGCAGGCCGGTGCCAATGTGGTCCTCAACGATATCGAGGGTGACAAGCTCGCCGCGACCGTCAGCGAACTGGCGGCAGCGGTCCCCGGTGCGGCGGCGCTCGGTGTCGAGGCCGACATTCGCGACGGCGACCAGGTCGTCGGCCTGTTCGATCAAACGGTCGAACAGTTCGGGCGCATCGACGGCATCCTCGCCAATGCGGGCATTACGGGCACTCGCGATTCGATCGCCGAACTCGATTTCGACAGTTGGGACGCCGTCATGGACGTCAACCTGAACGGCACGTTTCGGGTGGTGGCGGAAGGTGCGCGCCGGCTTCTGGCGCAGGGTGAGGGGGGCAGCATCATCATCAGCGGCTCGTCCCAGGGGATCCGCCCGCTGCCCGGCTTCATCGCCTATGCCGCCAGCAAGGGCGCGCTGCACAATCTGGCGCAATCGCTGGCCTTCGAACTGGCCGAGCACCGTATTCGGGTGAATGTTCTGGTGCCCGGCACGACCAATACCGAACTGGTGCGCGCCATGCCCGGGCATGGCGAACGGGTGGCGAAGACCTTTCCGCTGGGGGAACTGGCCGAACCCGAGGAGTTGGCCCAGTTCGTCGTCTTCGCCATGTCGGACCTCGCGCCGCATATGACCGGGACGCTGCTGAAGATCGATTCCGGGCGCCTGATCTGAGGCGGGTTTCGGACTTTCTCGAACGCCATCCGCGCTATATTGATTGACCCCACACAGATTGACCCTGCGCGGAAATATACCGCCTCGAATCAGACCAACGGCCGATGAAACGGCCAGGAGAGACACATGGCCACCGACCGGATCATCAGCCGACGCGAAGGCGCCGTCGGCCACATCATTTTCAACAACCCCGACCGCCACAATGCGATGTCGCTGGAGATGTGGCGCGACGGGGCAACCGCGATCCGCGACTTCTGTGCTGCGGGCGATGTCCGCGTGATCATGCTGACCGGGGCGGGCGAGAAGGCCTTCGTCGCCGGCGCGGATATCTCCAAGTTCGGCGAAGAGCGGGATTCGAAGGCGGCGGTCGACGAGTACAACGCGTCGGTGAAAGACTTCCAGGAAACATTGACCCACGCGCCGGTGCCCACCATCGCGAAGATCGGCGGCTATGCCATTGGCGGTGGCCTGGCGATCGCGCTGTGCTGCGATATCCGCATCGCGTCGGACGATTCGCGCTTCGCCGTCCCGGCCGCCAAACTGGGGCTGGGCTACGCCGCGGCCGGCATCGAGCGCCTGATGCAGATCGTCGGACCGTCCTTTGCGATGGAGATTTTCTACACGGCGCGCCAGTTCGATGCGGCCGAGGCGCTCACCATGGGGTTGATCAACCGGGTGATGCCGCGGGCCGAGCTGGAGGCCTATTGCGATGACTATGCCCAACGCATCTCCGGCAACGCGCCGCTGACCATCCGGGCGGTCAAAATCGCGGTGAATGAAAATCTGAAGGCGCCCGCCGACCGCAACGTCGCGCTGTGCGCCGAGCAGGTCGCGGCGTGTTTTGCGAGCCAGGACTATATCGAGGGCCGCACGGCGTTCATGGAAAAGCGCAAGCCGGTCTTCACCGGCAAGTAAGCGATCCGCCGCCGGCCGGTTCACTCAACCCGTTGCGATATAGGCCTTGAGGGCCTCGGCCTCCTGTTCGGTTTCCCGGATCCGGTGCTTCACCACATCGCCGATCGAGACCAGCCCGATCAGCGCGTTGTCTTCCACCACCGGCAGATGCCGAATCCGATGCTCGGTCATGGTCTCCATGAGATGGGCGATGTTGTCCTCGCGCGTGCAGGTGACGACCTCGTGGATCATGATGTCGGCAACGCGCAGATCCAGCGTCTCCGCACCCGTGCTCGCGATATGGCGGATGACATCACGCTCCGAGATGATCCCGTCGACCTGCCGACCATTCTCACTCACCACGAGTGCGCCGATACTGAGTTCTGTCAGCCGGGCACAGGCCTGCGACACCGTCCGGTCGGGCCGGATGGTCTCGATGGCATTGCCCTTGTTTCGAAGAATTGCGGCTACGTTCATGGGGGCACCTTTCGCTAATGGGCGCACCCGTCGGCCGGTCCTTGTCTGTTTTCGCATCTGACCGACCACGATGCGCGCCACTCAATGTCCCGGATGGCATCTCCCGGGTCTGCGTCAGATTGTCGCATAATTTTGCCGGCTTGGCGAATCGCGCCTAGTTCAGGGGCATGCCGGCGGCGGCCTTCTCGCAGATCCGGGCGGTGGTCACGCCGGCCTTGTCGGCCCCGTCCAGCGGGCAGTGTTCGACCAGGAAGGCGCAGGATTCCAGAACATTGGCGTAGTGCGGAGAGTCCACGCTGCGCGCGGGCCGTGCGATTTCGGCCTGACGCAGGTTGATGATGCGTTCGCCGCGCAGCAGGACAGTGTTCTCATGGGCCAGGCACTGCGCATCGCTGATGGTCAGCCGGTTCATTGCGATGGCGAAGATAAAGACGGCACCGAGCCCGACAATCAGCCGGGCGCGGAACGCACCCAGCCGGGGAAACCGCCAGCGCAGCCCGCGATAGAGCCCATACAGAATGCCGGCGGCGGCGGCCAGCGCCACCGTGAGCCGCAGCAGGTCCAGGGCGATATCCACCGGTCAGCGACCGGCGTCGTTCGCGTCGAGCCTTGCGATCGCTTCGCTCACCATTCGGTGGGCGTCGGCGTCGGGCGGGATCAGGTCGCGCAGACGCACGAAGTGTTCCCGCGCGGCAGCGGTGTCGCCGGATTCCGCCGACGTGATCGCACCACGAAGCAATGTCTCGGCATGGTCCGGTTCGAGGGCGATGGCGCGGGCGTAGGCCTGCGCCGCCGCGGCGGGGTTTCCGAGCATTTCCCAGGACCGCGCGAGCATGCGCCAGCCGGCCAGATCATCCGGTTCGTCTTCAAGGCGCGCGGCCAGATTATCGACCATGCCCTGGATCATCGCCTGGCGTTCTTCGTCGTTCAGGTTCTGGGCAGCGGCGATGTCTGCGTCCGTCGGGCCGCGCCTGTCCGGCGTTGCGGCGGCGCTGGTCCGGGGAAGCCAGTTGGCCGGGTCGTGGCCGAGTTCGCGCGCGGTGTCCGTCACCCGGGCGCGGACCGTCGCCAGCCAGGGTGCGTCCGCCGGGGCGTCACCTGCCAGGGCGGACCAGGCTTCGAGCGCGTCCTGCTCGTACCCGGCCTGGTAATCGGCAAGCGCCAGGAAATACCGTGCACGTGGATCGCTGGCATTGCCTGCGAGTGCGGCCTCGAAGGCCTGACGGGCCGCTGGTGTGACCAGCCCGTCGGAAATGCCGGCCAGCGCTTCGCCATGGGCCGATGCGATGTCCGGGCGGGCCGGGTCGAGTTCCCGGGCCCGTGCCAGCGCGATCTCGGCGCCGTCGATGTTGCCAGCGACGAGGCGCAGGCGGCCCAGATCAAACCAGGGTTGGGCGTCGTCGGGGTTCGAGACGGTACGCGCCTCGGCCTCCTGCAGGCGCGACCGGGCGGCGGCAACCACGCCGTCGGTTGCTTCGGGGGGTGTTTCGCGCGTGGCGTAGGGCAGGTTGGGCAGGCCGGGTGTCCCCAGATCGAGGTAAAGCGGCACGCTCGCGATCGGCACCAGGAGTGCCAGGAGTGCGGCGAGCACAACATGGCGCCGGCCCCCCGGTTTTCCGGACAGGCCCGCGGCGCGACCGGCGGCGAGCAGGCGGCGTTCGATCTCGCCGCGTGCGGCCTCGGCCTGGATGTCGTCAATCAGGCCGCGCGTGCGATCGCGCTCGAGCTCTTGAAGCTGATCGTAGTAGACCGTGGCATCATATTCGGCGCGCGCCATATTGCCGATCCCCGGACGCAACAGCGGCCAGATGACCCAGACGACCAGCGCCAGGGTGAGGGCGGCGAGAATGATCCAGAATATCATGTGCGCTGTTGACCGTCGGACCCGTCGGTGTCGCCCCGGGCTTCCGCATCATCTAGATCGGCCGATGACTTCAACCCGTCTTCGATTTCGGCGCGAAACTGACTTCGCCGGGCGCCGGACGGGTTTGGCGGGCTTGTGCTCGCGATCCGTTCGACCAGCGCGTCCAGTTCGGCCCGATCCGTCGGCGACAGGGGCTCGGGTCCGCCACCGGCCAGCCGGCGTCGCTGGTAGGTCTGATAAAACAGTACTGCCAGGGTCGCGATGATCACCGCCATCAGCGGCGGTGCGAGCCACAGGGCCAGCGTGTTGGGCTGGAAGGGCGGGCGGAGAAGCACGAAATCGCCGTATCGGGCGACGATATATTGGACGACCTGTTCGTCATCATCGCCCGCCACGAGGCGCTCACGCACCAGCAGGCGCAGGTCGCGGGCAATTTCCGCATCGGAATCGTCGATGGATTGATTCTGGCAAACCACGCAGCGCAACTCGGTGGATATCTCGCGCGCCCGTGCCTCGAGGATGGGGTCGTCCAGAACCTCGTCGGGTTGAACCGCCAGCGCCGGCGCGCCGCCGGCGAGCAGGACCAGTATCATGAGGGCCAGACAGGCCGAGACTTGCTTCATCCGCCTGCTACTTCGCGCAGTTTCGGGAGAATCTTCCGTTCGAGTATGTCGGGCGTGATCGGGCCTGTGTGCTTGTAGGCGATCGTGCCGTCGGCATCGATGATGAATGTTTCCGGGACCCCCGTCACCCCCCATTCCAGGGATGCACGCGCGTCGGCATCGAAGCCGATTGCCATATAGGGGTTGCCATGGCGGCGCAGCCAGGTGATGGCGTCGGCCGCCTGGTCGCGATGGTTGATGCCATAGACCCGCACGCCGTCTGCCGCCAGCTGGGTGATCAACGGATGCTCGGCCAGACAGGGGATACACCAGGACGCAAACACATTGACGATCGTCACCTCGCCCTTGAGGTCCTCGGATGTAAAACCGCCCGGGATATTCTCGGCGATGGCCGGCAGGGAGATCGTCGGTGCCGGCTTGCCGACAAGCGGCGAGGGCAGGCGCGAGGGGTCGTTGTTGCGGTCGCCATCGGTCAAAAGGGTCGCCATGACCCCCAGAAGCGCGGCGAACAGGGCCACCGGCATTATGACAAGAAGCCGTCGCATGGACCTACGCCGGCCTCACTCTGCAGGCGCCGGCATGGGCTGCGATGGCGGGCTGTTTGCCGCACGGCGCGGCGCGCCGACCCGGTGGCGCCGGTCGCTCAGCGACAGGACACCACCGAACACCATCACGAGGGCACCCAGCCATATCCACGGAACGAGCGGGTTCACGAAGAACCGCACGGTCCATGCATTTGCCGTCGCGGGCGTGCGCCCGCGCT
>JAQCFD010000203.1 GCA_027618305.1 Pseudomonadota bacterium | reverse complement strand
GTCCTCACCGCCACCAGCGACGACATCGACGCGGTCGCCCAGATGCTGCTCGCGGCGAAGAATCCCGCGATCATCACCGAGGAGGCCGGGCGCGATCCTGCCGGGCATGCGGCGCTGGTCGAGCTCGCCGAGTTGCTGGCGATTCCCGTGGTCGAGGGCCTGTTCGCGCTTTATGCAAATTTCCCGACCGACCATCCGCTGTATCAGGGCCCGGGCCGGCCGCCGCTTATCGACAAGGCGGACCTCATCCTCACGATCGGCTGCCGCCAGCCCTGGTACCCGCTGGCCAACAAGCCCAAAAAGGCGCGAATCGTCGCCATCGACGATACGCCGTTCCGCGATCACATGGTCTATCAGCCGAGCGAGGCCGAACGGTTCATCGAAGGCACAATTACGGCAAACCTCGAGCTCCTCGCCGCCGCCATTCGCGCCGCCGGGCCGAACGCCGACACGATCGAAGCGCGGCGCGCGATATTGACGAAGGCGTCGGATACGCGGCGCACGGCGTTACAGGCAGAGCAAATCGAAGCGGCGACGCGCGACACAATCTCGCCGGCGCTGCTCGCCGCATCAATCGCGAAGGCCGCGCCCGACAATGTGATCGTTGTCGATGAATGCATCACCCACCGCCCGGCCATCCTGCGACATCTGCGCTCGGGCGCCGCGCACAGCTATTTCCGGGTCAATGGCGGTCTCGGCCAGTCGATGGGCGTCGCACTCGGCGCCAAGCTGGCGGCGCCCGACCGCCCGGTGGTCACCACGCTCGGCGACGGCACCTTCCTCTACAACCCGGCTGTCCAGGCGCTTGCGTTTGCCCGCGAACAGCAGCTCGCGACCCTCACCATCGTGTTCAACAATCATGGCTACAACGCGATGCGCAAGGATCAGGAGAGCTACTATCCCGACGGCGTCGCGGCCCGGAACAATTTGTGGATGGGCCACCCCATCACCGAGTTCGACTATGCGGAACTCGCCAAACCCTTCGGCGCGTTCGGTGCGAGGGTCGAGACCCCGGCGGAGCTGCCCGGCGTTCTGGAGGCCGCCTTCGCAGCGATCGCGGAAGGCCGGCCGGCGCTGCTGAACGTGTTGCTCGACGCGTGAGGCATCTCGCCTGCATCCGAAATTTGCCGGTGGAAAACATCTGATTTAAGACGCCCCGGAAGTTTGTTTCCCCATGATTGTTAATCGCAAGACAGGGAGCATCCGATGGCAATACCGACAATCCCAGATATCCCGACAATCGAGGACATTCTCGACGAGGTCCTGCGCAGCGAAGGCGGGTTCGTGGAAGACCCGGCCGACCCCGGCGGCGCGACCAACCACGGCATCTCACTGCGCTACGCCCGCGGCCTTGGGCTGGGGCGCGGGCTCGACAATGACGGCGACGGCGACACGGACCGGGATGACATCCTCCTCGTGACGGCCGAACAGGCCCGGGATCTCTACCGCGACGATTTCTGGATCCGCCCGGGCATCAGTCGGCTCCCCGGCGAAATCCAGCCCGTGATGGTCGACTGGGCCGTCAACGGCGGGCCACCCCGCCCGATCATGGCCTTGCAGCGCGTGATCAACCTGGCGCAGATCGGCCATGTGCTCGACGATGACGGCGTCATGGGCCCGAAGACCCGCCGCGCGGCCGAACATGCCCAATTGGAAATGGGTCCCTTCTTCAACAACGCGATCGTCGACGAACGCATCACCTTCTACCGGCGGCTGGTTGATGCCCGCCCCGATTCCGAGCGGTTCCTGCGCGGTTGGCTGGCGCGGGCCGAACGCTTCCGGCTGGAGACCGACGATGTTGCGTAGTCTCCTGAGCTTTATCCCCGGGATCGGGCCGCTCCTGGCCGCCGGGACGGGGGTTATCGATGCCGTCGCGGGCAACCGGCGCGAACACGATACGCAGAGCCATCAAGCCGACATGGCGGTACAGCAGCAATTCGCCACGGAGTTCCGGCGCCTTGAACGGCGCACCTGGTTCGACAGCCTGGTCGACGGCTTCAACCGGCTGCCGCGTCCGGTCATCGTCGCGATGATCATGGCCTACTTCCTGGCCGCCTGGCGCGACCCGGAGGAATTCCAGATCATCAACACCGCGCTCGATGCCGTGCCCGAACGCATGTGGATCATCGCGGGTGTCATCGTGACCTTCTATTTCGGCGCGCGCGAGCTGGCGAAGTTGCGCGACCAGAGGCGCATGGCGCTGAGCGCGGCGGCGTTCGGGGAACAGCAGCGAAGAATCGACGTGTTACGCCAGACACAGCATGTCGCGTCCGGCACCTACGCCACGGAAATGGCGGACGCCGCCGCACCGCTCAGCAACCGCTCCATCACCGAATGGAACCGGCGGCGCCGGGAATCTCGCTAAACCAAACCGTCATGCGCGGACTCGATCCGCGCATCTCGTCACCGCCCGGCCCAGGAGATGGCCGGGTCAGGCCCGGCCATGACGGCCCGTTTTGAGGAATTTTCGCAATCCTTCCCGTCATGCGCGGACTTGATCCGCGCATCTCAGCGCCGTGCGAGCGCTGCCTGCATCTCGGCCCGCACCCGCTCGGTGATCTCCGCCAGCCCGTCTTCACCACCCAATTCGGTCGGCTTCAGCGCGCCGTCACGGAAAGCCATATTGACGGCGGTGCGCAAGATCTCCGCGCCCGCGCGCAACTGCGGCGCGTCATGCCGCTCCCCCAGCCAGTCGAGCATCATGGCGCCCGACAGAAACATCGCCGTCGGGTTGGCCTTGCCGCTGCCCGCGATGTCCGGTGCGGTGCCGTGACAGGGCTGGAACACCGCATGGCCGGGGCCGATATCCGCGGAGGGTGCCATGCCCAGCCCGCCCATCAGGCCGGCGCCGAGGTCCGACAGGATATCCCCCAGTAAATTCTCCATCACCATCACGTCGAACACCCAGGGATGCTTGACCAGCGCCAGCGCCGCCGCATCGGCATACATGTAACGCCGCTCGATGTCGGGATAATGCGCGGCACGTTCGTCGAACAGGCGCCGGAAGAAACCGAAGGACTGGAGCACATTGGCCTTGTCCACGCAGGTCACGATGCCGGGGCCGCCCTTGGCTTTTCGGGTACGGGCCAGTTCGAAGGAAAAGTCGAACAACCGCGCGCAGGCCGCCCGGGTAATGGTCAGCCGGTCGGTGGAGCTGTCGCCCGTCTCCTCGGCCTCGCCGCGATGAGCGAACAGCCCCTCGGTGGACTCCCGGACAATCACGAAGTCCAGATGTTGTCCCCGCGGATCGGCCAGCGGCACCGGCATCCCCGGCTGGGTCGTGACCGGCCGCACCCCGGCGAAGAGTTCGAAATAGTCGCGCAAATCGATTTGCGGCACGATCTCGGTGCCGTCGCGATAGCGCACATTCGGGTCACCCATGGCTCCGAGCAGGATCGCATCGGCTTCGGCCGCCCGGTCGAGGGAGGCCTGGGGCAGTGCGTCGCCGGTCTCCACATAGTGGCCGGCACCGGCCGCCAGAGCCTCGAATTCGAGGGTCGGGCCGCGGTCAATTCGCCGAGCAGCGCAACACACGGCTTGGTCACTTCCGGGCCGATGCCGTCGCCGGCAAACACGGCGATCGTGAGCTTGGAGTTATCGTTCGTCATGGCCTTGGCATTCCGAATCTGGCGAAACATCTGCGTGCCCCCGATGCTACCACGTCGGCGACAGCTGTCGTAGGCTGTCACTCTGGGTTTGACGCCCTTTCCATGCATGCCATGAAGGAACCCACCATGCTGAAGAAAGTCCCCCTCGGCCGCTCGGGCCTGACCGTTTCCTGCCTCGGCCTCGGCGCCAACGCGCTGCTCGACCCGAACGAGGCCGAATGGGTCGCCACGGTCCATGAGGCGCTCGACCGCGGTCTCAACCTGATCGACAGCGCGGCGATCTATGGGGGCGGGCGCAGCGAATCCTTCTTCGGCGCCGTGCTGGGGGACCGCCGCCGCGACGTCGTGCTCGCCAGTAAATGCGGCATCTACCGCAACGACGAAGGCAAGGTGGTCATCGACGGCACCCCGGACAACGTCAGACGCGAGTGTGACGAGAGCCTGCAGCGCCTCAACACCGACGTGATAGATCTCTACTATCTGCACCAGGTCCCGAAGGACACACCGCTGGAGGACAGCATCGGCGCGATGGCCGAACTCGTCGCCGCCGGCAAGGTGCGCCACCTCGCCATCTGTAACGCGACCGCCGACCAGCTGCGCCGCGCCCATGCCATCCATCCCATGGCGGCCCTGCAGACCGAATATTCGCTCTTCACCCGCGAGCCGGAGACCGATCTCCTGCCGGTGTGCCGCGAGCTCGACATCGCTCTCGTCGCCTATGGCCCCCTCGCCTATGCGTTTTTCGGCGGCGGCGTGCGCAGTCGCGCCGACGTGCCCCAGGGCGACGCCTGGCGGCTCAGCAACGAGCGCTTCCAGGACGCGGCGTTCGACCACAACCTCGCGCTCCTCGATGACCTCACGGCCCTGGCCGATGAAGTCGGGGCGACGACCGGCCAGCTGTCCCTCGCCTGGCTCCTGGCCAAGGGCGACGATGTGATCCCGATCCCGGGGTCGCGCCAGCTCAAGCATCTGCGCGAGAATCTCGGTGCCGCCGAGATTGCCCTCACCCCCGACCAGCTGGCCCGCATCGACGCCGCCTTCCCGCCCGGCGTGGCACGGGGTGGGGCCCGGGGCGGGCATTCACCGAACGTCGCGAATTTCTAGTTTCAGGGCCCGGGCACCATGGCAGACGAATTCGACTACATCATCATCGGCGCCGGCTCGGCCGGATCGATCCTCGCCAACCGGCTGTCGGCGGGCGAGGCCACGGTCTGTGTGCTGGAGGCCGGGCCGCCCGACCGCAACCCGTGGATTCACATCCCGGCCGGCTTCACCCGGACCCTCACAAACCCGAAGGTCAACTGGCTGTTCGAATCCGAACCCAGCGAAGGCACCGCCGGGCGGCCGGTCTATGTGCCCCGCGGCAAGACTCTCGGCGGCTCCAGCTCCATCAATGGGCACATCTACAACCGCGGCCAGCGGATGGACTACGATACGTGGGCCCAGGAGGGGAACCGCGGATGGGGCTATGCCGACATCCTGCCCTACTTCAAGCGCAGCGAGCGCCGCATCGGGCCTTCCAGCGCCGCATCTGACGAGGATTTCCACGGCCGTGACGGCGAGCTGCCCGTGACGGACATCGACGGGCCCGAGCCGATCTGCGAGGCCTTCATCGACGGCGCCGCAGGCTTGGGCATCCCGCGCAACCCCGACTACAACGGCGCCACCCAGGCCGGCGTCGGCTATTTCCAGCGGGTCATCGAAAAGGGCCGCCGGGTGAGTGCGGCGCGCGCCTTCCTGCACCCGGTCAAGCACCGGCCCAACCTCGACATCCGCACCGACGCCCACACCCAGCGCATCCTGTTCAAGGGCAAACGCGCCGTCGGCGTGCGCTACAGACAGGGCGGCCGCGACGTCGAAATCCGCGCGCGCCGCGAGATCATCCTGTCGAGCGGCGCCGTTGGCTCACCCCAGCTGTTGCAGGTTTCGGGCGTCGGCCCGGCCGCACTCCTGAAAGACCTCGGCGTGGATGTCGTCCACGACCTGCCCGCCGTCGGCGAGAACCTGTCGGACCATTATCTCGCGCGCATGACCGCGCGGGTGAAGAACGCGCGCACCATCAACGAGCGCGCCCGCGGCCTGTCCCTGGTCCGGGAAGTCGCCAACTACGCCCTGCGGCGCAAGGGCCTGCTCGCCATGTCACCGAGCCAGGTCTTCGCCTTCTGGAAATCCCACCCGTCCATGGAGCTGCCCGACCTGCAGTTGATCTTCACCCCGGCCACCTATAAGGCGGGCATGATCGCCGAGCTCGATGACCAGCCAGGCATGACCGCCGCCTCCTTCGCGTTGCGCCCTCTCAGTCGAGGTTACATCCGTGCGCGCACGGCCAATGCCGGCGACAAGCCTCTGATTCAGCCCAACTATCTGGACCATGAAACGGACCAGCAGGTCACGATTGCCGGTCTGCGTCTCGACCGCGCGATCTTCCGCACGCCGGAACTCGCCCATTATTTTGATCATGAGATCGTCCCGGGCGACGACGCACAGACCGACGACGAGCTGCTCGACTTCGCGCGCCGCTACGGGACCACCGTGTTCCATCTGGTCGGCACGTGCCGGATGGGCGCGGCCGATCGCGCCAATGTCGTGAGCGACGAGCTCAAGGTGCACGGCATCGAGGGGCTGCGCGTCGTCGACGCCTCGGTCATGCCGGCCATGCCCTCGGCCAACACCAACGCCGCGACC
>JAQCFD010000202.1 GCA_027618305.1 Pseudomonadota bacterium | reverse complement strand
ACTACATCACACCGCTTGGACTCAGCCCGCCCTCTACGCGTTGGAGGTTTCGCTTGCGGATCTGTGGAAGTCCTGGGGTGTGCGTCCGGCGATAACGATCGGCCACAGTGTGGGTCAGTACGCCGCGGCTTACGTGGCGGGCGTTTTTTCGCTTGAAGATGGACTTCGTCTGATTGCTCGACGAGGCGAGCTGATGGGACGGTTACCCGTTGGGGGCGGCATGGCGGTGATATTCGCTCCGCCCGAGCAGGTGACACCACTGCTTGAGCGTTTTGAAGGGCGTGTCGAAGTCGCGGCATTTAATGGCCCGACCAACACGACCGTTACCGGACAGGAATCAGCGATCAACATGTTTCTGGGGCTGTGCGACCAGCAACAGATCGGCAATCAACGTCTGACCGTTTCCCACGCATTCCACTCCTATCTGATGGATCCGATTCTGGATGAATTCGAGCGTTACGCGGAGTCGATGGAGTTGCATGCGCCGCGTCTGCCGCTGGTATGCAATCTGACCGGGCAGATTGCTGGCGGCGAGGTTGCGACCGCAACTTACTGGCGTAATCATATTCGCGGCAGCGTTCAATTTGCCAAAGGCATTAGCACGATGGTCGGCGAAGATCTCGATGCGATGATCGAAATTGGTCCCACGCCATCCCTGCTATCGATGGCCCGTCGTTGTCAGGTTGATCACTCGGCGGCAACGATCGCCTCGATGCGAAAAGGAAACAACTCACTTCAGTCGGTCTTCGAGGCAGTTGCGTCGTACCACGTTGCTGGGGGCACCGTCGACTGGACAGCTTTCGACCAACCCTGGCAATTTAAACGCGTTGATCTGCCCACCTACCCCTTCGATCAACAAAGCTACTGGCTGGAATCTGAGCAGCCAACCCGAGAACGGTTGAGAGATGTGCTAGGAACCAACGTGGTCCATCCACTGCTTGGAAAGCATGTCCAGGCCGCCGAAACAACCATCTTCCAGCGCGTCATGCGGTCTGATGATCCCAGCTCGCTTGAGGATCACATTGTTCAGGGACAAACCATCGTTCCCGGTTCGGGTTACACCGAAATGGGCTTCGCGGCGGCGCGGGAACTGCTGGGAGAAGGCAGCCATCGCGTCGAAGATTTGAACTTTAAGAAAGTTTTATTCCTCTCGGACACACCCCGTCGCGTCCAAATGGTGATCTCCTCGCCGAACGGCTCTCGCTATCCGTTTCGCATTTATAGCCAACCGATTTCGGAAAATGCCGATGCCGAATGGGAATTACACGCGACCGGAACGATTGTCCGAGGTGCATCGAGTCAGCGGGCGGATGTTGAACAGATCGACCTGCAAGCCATCTATGCCGAAGGCTTGCGCACCCGTGACCACCAAGAGTTCTACCAGCTAATGTCCGAACGTAACCTGCAGTACGGACCGAGCTATCGGATTCTCGACGGGATCACACAGGGATTCAACTCGGCCATCGCGAAGATGCGATTTCACCAGGACGTGACCGAACAACTGGCCACTTACACAATCCCGCCCGCCATCGGCGACGGAGCGATGCATGCAGCCGGTGGCGTCGTACCCTTGCAATCCGACGGAGAATTTACACCTTACAGTTACTTGCCGGCCTCGATTCGATCAGTCGAAGTTTTTGGAGAGATCGATGACGAATTGGTCGCCGTGGCTCGCCGCACATCCGATGATCATTTCGAAAGTCCCGAGACAGTCACCGCCGATGTGCTCCTGACGGACTCTCAAGGGAGATGCCGGGTGCGCTACTGCGGTGTCGTCCTGCGACGATTGGCGGCCGGTAGCGAGCAGGCCCAACGCAGCAATCCCGATCAGTGGCTGTACCAGCTCGGATGGGAAAAGGCTAGTCTGCTAAATCCTGAGAGTACCAGCGATACTCGTGAGGAAGCCGGTGAGAGCAGCGATGATTCCGTACACGACGTGCCGACGGCCGGCCAGGATGGCGGACAGAGCGAACCTGCGGCGCAATCTGCCGGCCAAGTCGTGGACAGGGATAAGGCATTGTCTGCCACCTTGTTGATCTTGGCGGATCAATCCGGAGTAGGTGAAGGCGTTGCCCGCCAACTAGCGGGTCGGGCCGCACGAGTGATCGTGATCCACGCCGCGACCGCCTGCCAAGGCCAGCCAAAGGTCGGCAACCTTTCATCAAATGGCTTGGCGAATTCACGGATCGCACGATTCGATATCGACCCGACCGATTCACAACAATTCAAAGATCTAGTGCAGGAATTGAACCTCGAGCCAAGCGCACCATTGAGTGTCATCCACGCGTGGTCGCTCGACATCGGTGACCTGGTCGATTTGGGCAGCCAAGATGCGGATCGCGCTGCGACTGCCGAATCCGATTCAGCCGCGTCAGCCATCCGGCGCTCGCGTGAGTTGTCGGCGGCGGCAACGTTAAATCTGTTTCGGGCTCTCTCCAATATTGCTTTCACCTGTACCCCCAAGATTTTGATCGTTACCTGTGGCGGACAGATCATCGAGTCCGATAGAAAACCGCTGCGTCTTATGCAGCAGGAGATGATCGGTATCGGACGGGTCGCGACGCTTGAATTTGCCGGCATGGAAACACGTTGCGTCGACATCGATCCGGCCGCTGCGTTGGACCAGAGCATCGAACAGTTGCTCGATGAACTTCGTTTCGAGACGCCGGAGACCCAGGTTGCCTACCGTGACGGACAGCGATGGGCTGGTCGTCTGCAGAGGATTAAGGAAAAAACCGACAACACCACGACACCGAGGGTGCCCAAGGGAACACCGTATCGGCTGACCATTGGTAGCGACAGCACGGTCGACAGCCTACAGTACAAACCCTACCAACGAACTCGTCCTCGCGGCCGTGAAGTGGAAGTGGAGATTAAGGCGACGGGCCTGAACTTCAGCGACGTGCTCAAGTCGCTTGGTATGTATCCCGGCATCACTGACGAGGTGATTCCCGTTGGAATTGAATGTGCGGGAGTCGTCACCAGAATCGGTGACCAAGTTACGGAGTTGAATGTTGGTGATGAGGTGATGGGAGTCGTGCCGCACGGATTCGCTTCGCACTGCTTGACGTCTGAGCAGGCCTTGGTTCGCAAGCCGGGCGGTTTGGATTTTGAGGAGGCAGCATCGATTCCAATCGCGTTCATGACCGCTTACCACTGCCTGGTCAATGTCGCCCGTCTCGCTCCCGGCGAGAAAGTTCTGATCCACGCCGGTGCCGGTGGCGTCGGACTGGCCGCCATTCAAATCGCTCAGGACATCGGCGCCGAGATTTTTGCCACCGCTGGAAGTGACAGCAAACGCGAGTACTTACGATCGATCGGTGTCGAACACGTTTTTAATTCACGCCACGTCGAATTCGCCGATCAGATTCGCGACCAAACCGAAAACCGGGGCGTCGACGTCGTGTTGAACTCCCTGCCCGGCGATGCCATCGACCACAGCCTGTCGTTGCTGCGTGATTACGGACGCTTTGTCGAGATCGGTAAAGTCGATATTTATCAGAACAAAATGATCGGCTTGATCCCATTTCAACGCAATCTGTCATACACCGCCGTCGACCTAGATCACATGTTTCGCCATCGGCCAGATCAATCACAAAGGTTGCTGTCCGATGTGATGATGAAATTTGACCAAGGAGATTATCAGCCCGGTCACTTGACGGTCTTTGATACCGATCAGGTAGACGATGCCTTCTTTTACATGTTGCGCCGACAAAACATCGGCAAGATCGTCGTTACGATGGAGGAGGTCGAGTCTGAAAGCGAGGCGGAATCCGAGGAGACCCTGGGGCGGGTTCAGTCAGGTTCCACCTATCTGGTGACCGGAGGCCTGGGAGCCTTGGGGCGAAAGATCGCCGCCTGGCTGGCTGATCAGGGGGCCGAGAGCATTGTGCTTTCCTCGCGTCGCAAGCCAACCGAACAAATCCAAGCGGAACTCGATGGGATCGCCGAACAGTACCCCGGCAGCAAGATTATTCCAATGGAGGCTGACGTTTCCGATCGTCGCTCGCTGAAGAAAATGCTGGAACAGATCGACCGCGAATTGCCGCCGCTAAGAGGAATCATCCATGCCGCCGGTGTCGTCGAAATGCAGTTCATGACCGAAATGACGATGGATATGTATGACCGTGTTGTGGCTGCGAAAATTGAAGGTGGCTGGAATCTGCATCGCGCCACACGGGAAAGAGCCCTTGATTTCCTGGTGTTCTTTTCCTCGGTCAGCACCATCATCGGCAC
The DNA here is from genome assembly GCA_027618305.1 of Pseudomonadota bacterium. Lineage (GTDB taxonomy): Bacteria > Pseudomonadota > Alphaproteobacteria > UBA6615 > UBA6615 > UBA8079. Next base: position 2,062 of record JAQCFD010000202.1, on the reverse strand, counting down.
GATTCAGCAGTCGGCCTACGGAGCGGCCAACGCATTCCTGGACGGGTTGGCCCACTATCGCCGCAAGTTGGGTCTACCGGCCACGGCGATCAATTGGGGGCCTTGGGCCGACGTCGGGATGGCCGCCGAACATGGTGCGGACCTAGCCTCGCGGGGCAACTTTCCGTTGCCGGCTGCCGATGCCCTGAATCTGATGGGGCGGCTGATGCGTGAGCAACGCACGCAAGCCACCGTGATGATGGCAGACTGGTCCAAGCTGGTTCGAGCCTACGATGCATTGCGACGCAGTGGTGATGCGCCACCGATGTTCAATCATTTCAAGGGAAATAAGAATGACGAGGAGCAAGCACTGGCTGAGGCTCGTGCGCTGCACGCCGAGTTGATGCAAATGTCGCCGCAGCAGCGACAGGATGTGTTGCAGGGATACCTGGCAGAGCAGGTCGCGCACATTATGGGACTAGAGCCGAGTGATCTGGATATCAATCAGTCGCTCAATACCATGGGCCTCGATTCTCTGATGGCGATCGAACTGGCCAACAAACTGCAGTTGACGCTGCAGGTCAGCCTCCCAATGTCGATTTTCATTGAGAATCCAACAATTAAGAGCCTGGCCAAACATTCCGCCGCCGCCATGGACGGCGGAGCTTCCGCGGAATCGGATGGTTTGCCCCAGCAAGCCGATGGGTTGACGGAATCATCCAGCGCGGCGGACGGGCAAGCTTCCGCCCACGGCGAAGAGAACAGTTCCGCGGTCGCCGCTTCGACGTGTGCGTACGACACAGCCACCGCCGCATTGCCGTCATGACACGTTTGCGGGGTCGATTCTGGGCTACTCGCGTGCCGCGCGGCGCCGAGTTTGCTTCTTGGCCTTGGCGTTAGTGCAACATTCTTTTGGCCTGCTCTCCGTGCCAATGATAGGTGAGACACCTGCCCTTCCGTTATTAGAGTAGAGGGCCAGAAGGATACCGATGGAGATCAACAGAATGTTGGGTACCACCGCGGCCGCCGAAGGGGTGGGAGGGAGCAAGCCAAGAACAGCCAGTAATGGCCGGCCGCGGCCCGATCCTGCGGTGTCGGAGAAAGCGGTGCGGCGGCGGTTCGATGCCGAATACAAGGCCAGAATCATACGGGAAGTAGATCAGGTCACCGAGCCTGGTCAGGTTGGTGCTTTCCTCCGGCGAGAGGGCCTGTACTCCTCGCACCTGTCCTTGTGGCGAAGGCAGCCAGACGAAACGGCATTGGCAGGCCTTGGCCCCAAGCGTCGCGGCCGAAAGCCTGCCCAACCCCCCAAGTCGCGACCGGCACCGCCGCGGGCCTTGACCGCAGACGAACGCCAGCAGGTTCTCGATGTTATCCACAGTGAGCCATTCGCCGACCAGGCACCTGCCGAAACCTATGCGAAACTCCTCGATCAGGGCACCTACCTCTGCTCCATCCGTACGATGTACCGCATCCTCGAGGACAATCACGAGGTTCGTGACCACCGCAACCAGCTCCGGCATCCTGCCTACGCCACGCCCCGACTGGTGGTGACGGCCCCGAACCAGGTCTGGACATGGGACATCACGAAGCTGTTAGGCCCCGCCAAGTGGACCTACTACTACCTCTACGTGATCCTCGACATCTACAGCCGGTATGTCGTCGGCTGGATGCTCGCCCACCGGGAATCTCAGCACCTCGCGGAGCGATTGATCCGGGAGACGCTCGTCAAAGAAGGCATCAACCGGAACCAACTCATGATCCACAGCGACCGCGAACCAACCATGCGGTCCCAAGCCGTCGCTCAGTTGTTGGCAAACCTCGGCGTCACCACGTCGCACAGCAGACCGCACGTCAGCAACGACAACCCCTACTCAGAAAGCCAGTTCAAAACCCTCAAATACCAGCCTGACTTCCCCGATCGATTCGTCAGCCACGATCACGGCCTCGACTTCTGCCGAAGCTTCTTTCGCTGGTACAACGAAGAGCACTGCCATTGGGGGGTCGGACTGCTGCCGCCAGCTATCGTCTACTCAGGCCAAGCACCGGAAGCCATCGAGGCCCGTGCCGCCGTGCTGGCCCA
>JAQCFD010000201.1 GCA_027618305.1 Pseudomonadota bacterium | reverse complement strand
TCAATGTCTAACTCACGGATTTTCTTACGTAATGTGTTCCGGTTCAGCCCCAGCAGTTCTGCTGCGCGAAGCTGGTTGCCGCGGGTCGCCTCCAGCGCCAGCGATATCAGCGGGCGTTCAAGTTCATGCAGCACCCGCCCGTACAGTCCTGGCGCCGGCAAGCCGTCCCGATGGGCGGAGAAATAGGTCCGCAAATGGCGTTCGACGGCCTCTGAAAGCGATTCGTCGTCACCTCCTGCTTCATGTGCGGAGCCCGGCGCAGACTGTGCCAATTCCGCCTCGACAGTCTCAACACTGATGACGTCCTGGCTATAGAGTGCTGTCAGCCGCTGCACGAGGTTTTCGAGCTCACGAACGTTGCCGGGCCAACGATAATCCTGAAGCCGTTGCATGGCTTCCGGGACGAAACTCTTCCGACCCGTACCCACGGTTTCGGCATTGGCGAGGAAATGGCTGACCAATTCGGGGATATCCTCGGAACGCTCGCGCAGGGGCGGTATGCGCAGCGGCACGACGTTCAGGCGGTAGTAAAGATCTTCGCGGAACAGGCCCTGGCGCACCGCCAACCGCAAATCGCGATGGGTCGCGGCGATTATCCGCACATTGGTGGAAATCGGCGTCCGGCCCCCCACCGTCGAGTACTCGCCTTCCTGCAACACCCGCAACAACCGTGTCTGGGCTTCGATCGGCATGTCCCCGATCTCGTCGAGAAACAGCGTGCCGCCCTCGGCCTGTTCAAAACGCCCCGAGTAGCGGCTGGTGGCGCCGGTGAAGGCACCCTTTTCATGGCCGAAGAGTTCGCTCTCGATGAGTTCGCGCGGGATTGCCGCCATGTTGATCGCTACGAAAGGCCCGAATTTGCGTTTGCCGTAATCATGCAACGCGCGCGCGACCAATTCCTTGCCGGTGCCGGATTCGCCCGTCACCATCACCGTAAGATCGGTGTTCATCAAACGGGCCAACACCCGGTAAATGTCCTGCATCGCTGCGGAACGGCCGATCAGCGGCAGCTCCTCTTCTTCGCCGGGCAGCCCGTGAACCGTCGCCGCGGCCGGTGCGGGGTTTTCCGACAAAGCGCGCTGGACGACCTCGACCAACTCCTTGAGGTCGAAGGGCTTGGGTAAATACTCGAACGCCCCGCGTTCGGTCGCCCGTACGGCTGTCAGCAATGTGTTCTGAGCGCTCATCACGATGATGCGCAAATCCGGCCGGATCTTGCGGATACGCGGGATCAGATCGAGACCGTTTTCGTCGGGCATGACCACATCGGTGATCACGAGGTCGCCCTCGCCATCCGATATCCAGCGCCACCGATTGGCAGCCGTCCCGGTCGTGCGCACCTCGTAATCGAGACGCCCCAGCGCCTGGCTCAGAACCGTTCGAATGCTCCTGTCGTCATCGGCGATCAGGATTGTTGCGGCGCTCATTCCGGTGCTCCCATGCCCGTTTCGTCCACCGGCAGCATCACCTTGAAGGCGGTGCCCGAACTGTCGCTTTCGAGGTCGATGACCCCGCCATGGTCTCCGACAAGCTTGGCAACCAGCGCCAGGCCCAATCCGCTGCCGTTCTTCTTGGACGTCACGAACGGATCAAACAGGTATGGTCGGATGTCGGGCGGCACTCCGCTGCCATTGTCGCGGATGGTGATCTCAATTGGCAGATCGACGCGCTCACCGGTCCCCGGTAACGCCAGGCGCAACCCATGGCGATAGCGGGTCTCGATGCGAATCTCTCCGCCCTGCTCATCGACAGCCTCGGCCGCATTCTTCACCAGATTGAGGAACACCTGGATCAGCTGGTCCCGGTTGCCAAACACCATCGGGAGAGAGGGATCAAACAGTGGCACGAACCTGACATTGCGGGCGAAGCCGCTTTCGGCGGAACGTTGCGCCCGATCCAGGACCTCGTGAATGTTGACGGCGGATCGCTCCGGCAACCGCTCGTCGGAAAAGGCCTCCATCCGGTTCACCAGCGAGACGATCCGGTCGGCCTCGTCGCAGATCAGCTGGGTCAACTCGCGGCCGTTTTCGTCGGCATCGTCTTCGAGCAGCTGTGCCGCGCCACGAATACCCGAAAGCGGGTTCTTCACCTCATGGGCCAGCATCGACGCCATCGCGGTTACCGACCGCGCCGCGCCGCGATGCACCAACTGCCGGTCGATGTGACGCGCCAGCGTCTGTTCGTGCAGGCTGATTATCACCACCCCATCGCCGTCGGACGAAGGCTGCGCCTGGACCGACATCTCGCGTTCCTCCAATCGAGGGCCGTCGATGGACACGTCGCGTTCCGCATAGCTCGCGTCAGCCTGACGCGATTTTTCTATGATGTAAAACAAAGGGTTATCGGACGACACGAAACCTTCAAGAGAATGGCCAACGAGGCTGTGTGCGCCGACGCCAAACATCTGCTCTGCCGCATAATTCACGAATCGAATGCTGTTGTCCTGGCCCACCGCGATGACGGCGTCACTGAGGGAATTAAGGATCGACATGGGATCAACGCCGACGATCAGGCCGACACCGGCTTTATGAGAATGGTCATCAGCGATCGACATCACACGGCCTCCATCGACAGGTCGTGGAAGCGGCGCATTTCCTGGAATATCACCCGCTCATCAAGGGTGTTGTTGACGACATTGCGAAATTCGGCGGCGCCGGGAATGCCGGTGATGTACCAGCCGATATGCTTGCGGGCATTCCGGATGCCCGTGCCCACCCCATACAGCGTGAGCATCCCGTCGAGATGTTCGCGCAAAATCTGCCAGCGCAGGGCAATTTCAGGCTCGGGCCGCACCTGACCGGTCGCGAAATGATGCGCCACATCGCCGGGAAACCAGGGTTTTCCCTGGGCCGCGCGCCCGATCATGATAGCATCCGCGCCCGATCGCTCCAGGCAGGCATAGGCATCGTCGATGGATCGGATATCCCCGTTCGCGATCAGGGGAATGGAGACGGCGTCCTTCACCTGCGCGATGAAATCCCAGTCGGCCGTGCCGGTATAGAACTGGCAACGGGTGCGGCCATGCACGGTCAACATCTGCACGCCGATATCCTCGGCAATGCGCGCAAGCGCGGGGGCATTTCGGCTGTCGTCGTCCCAGCCGGTACGCATTTTAACCGTCACCGGCACCTCGACCGCGTCGACCACGGCCTGCATAATCTCTGTCGCCAAGGGGATATCGCGCATCATCGCCGAGCCGGACGCCTTGCGAACGATTTTCTTGGCCGGACACCCAAAGTTGATATCGACCAGTTCGGCGCCGCGCTCGACAGCCAGGACGGCGGCATCCGCCATAATCTGGGGCTCGGTCCCCGCCAGCTGGATTGATACGGGGCCGGTATCCTCGTCGAACAGCATCCGCCGGGACGACTGGCGCGTGTTCAGCAACATCTGGCGACTGGCTACCATTTCGGACACCACCAGGCCGGCGCCGAATCTCGACGCCAACCGCCGAAACGGGCGGTCACTCACACCCGACATCGGGGCAAGAACAACCCGATTTGGAATGCTGACAGCCCCGATTTTCAGGGGTTCGGTGAGGATATGGGAATTAATGCTCATAATTTATGCACGCACACCAAATGATTATAATTTGAGCATAACAGAGCTTATGGTGCAACGCAACAAGACTTAACCGGGGTTCCTAGCCGACGATCACCTCGGTCACGAACTTTACCCCGGGAAAGGCAAGGGTGATGAGCAGGTAGGCGAAAAGGACGATGCGGGCGGCGCGACGTCCACGCAAACCGCTGCCGCGATTGAGCAACAGCAGTATCCCGATGATCACAAACGTTGCCACGGACAATATCGTTTTGTGATCGAACTCGAAAATCGCTCCGGACATCGACAACTCGGTCGCCACCCCGGTCAGCAAGCCCGCGCCGAGGACAATTTCCGCCGCGATCAGAAGCCGTATCTGCAAATGCTCCGCATCGGCGACGGCCGGCAGGATTTCCGACCAGCCCGAGACCCGATGGGCACGCAGCGCCCGTTCCTTAAGCCAGATCGCCAGCGCGGCCACGGCGGCAATACTGATCAGCCCGTAGGTGACCAGTGACACGCCGATATGGACCTGTAACCAGGCCGTCAGCAGACTGCCCGGCAACGCTGGCGCAGGAACGGAAGACCAGGCCAGCGCGATGAGCGCCAGCAACACCAGATAAGGCAGCAGCAGACCGCTCAGGCGACGCGCGGCTTCGGACAGAGCACAAATGATCAGATAGATGAACATCGTCGCGGCGATGATCGTCCACAACGTCGCGCTGAACCCTGTTCGCCAGATACCGCCTGCCACGGAGACATCGAGGGCCAACGGGCCGATCGTCGCCACGAGCAGCAAAACCCAGAACAGGAAGCCGCTGTGCTGTGCGCTCGCATCGCGACGGCCGAACGGCAACAATGCCGCCGGCAACAACGTCAAAAGAGCCGCTATGCCCAATGTGATCGATCCACCCATGCCCGCATCATACGACCGTCTCCCGCGCCGGTCACTCGCGCGTAGGGGTGACTTGTTCGTTAGGCCACACGCGGGATTTCCGCACGACGCCTTGGCAAGCCACAGGTGGGCGACTAACGTGCGCCCAGAATTCGATTGGAGTGGCCGAACGTGCCCGAAACCGTTGCCCTCATTGTCGCCGCCGGCCGCGGGTCCCGTATGCCGGGCGACGTGCCCAAACAGTATCGGTACCTGCACGGCCGCCCCATCCTGCGCCATGTGCTCGACGCATTTCTCACCCACCCGGCCATTTCCGGCGTGTGCACGGTAATCCATCCCGACGATGGGGCGTGGTTTGTCGAAGCCAGCCAGGGCCTGGCTCTGGGCCCGCCTGTCCTCGGTGGTGAAACCCGACAGGACTCCGTTCGAAACGGGCTCGAAGCCCTGGCCCGGGGCACAGCGCCCGAGCGGGTGCTCATCCATGACGGTGCCCGGCCGCTTGTATCGTCTGCCCTGATCAACCGTGTGATCGGTGCGCTGGACGATGCCGAAGCTGCGGTCCCTGCCCTTCCCATGACCGATACGGTCAAACGTGTCGCGGGCAACACGATCATCGAAACTGTCGACCGCGGCGGTTTGTTTCGCGCACAGACACCCCAGGGCTTCCGGTTTCCCGCGTTGTTGTCCGCACACAAGAGCGCGGCCGAGAACAGCGGCACGCATGACTTTACCGACGACGCCTCCATCGCAGAGGCCGCGGGCCTGCGCGTTGCTGTCGTCGCCGGCGAGGAACGCAACATCAAGATCACCCACGACGATGATTTGACCCGTGCGACCGCCTGGCTTCATGGTGCACGGGAAACCCGCGTCGGTTCTGGCTTCGACGTTCATGCCTTCGGGCCCGGCGATAGCGTGCGGCTGGGCGGGGTCGATATCCCACACAGCCAGGCGCTCGCCGGCCATTCCGATGCAGACGTCGCGCTCCATGCCCTGACTGACGCCATCCTGGGCGCCATAGGTGATGGCGACATCGGTTCACACTTCCCGCCGTCCGATGCCCGGTGGTCCGGCGCAGATTCAAGCCAGTTCCTCGTCCACGCGGCCGATCTCCTGCGCCAAAGACTTGGCGCGCTGATCCATGCCGATCTGACCATCATCTGCGAGCAGCCACGTATCGGCCCCCACCGGGATGCCATGCGCGCGCGGATCGCCGACATCCTCGCGGTCGACACCGACCGCATATCGGTCAAGGCGACCACCACCGAGGGTCTCGGATTTACCGGGCGCAGCGAAGGCATCGCCGCGCAGGCCAGCGTGACGATCACCCTTGAGGCAAGCCGATGACCGCTGATCCGCAACCGACGCCGAGCGAACCGCGCCTCGCGCGAATGCTCGCCACCTGGTTCGGCGCCGGCGACCTGCCGGGCGCACCCGGCACATGGGGCTCGCTTGCCGCACTGCCCTTTGCCGTAATCGCGGTCATGATCGGTGGGCAATACCTGCTGATGGCGTTGATCCTGGTCGGTTTCGTTGTGGGTGTCTGGGCGAGCGGGCGGGTGGCAACCTTTCATCGCCTCCAGGACCCGCAACGTGTGGTCATCGACGAAGTGATCGGTCAGTGGCTGGCGATTCTTCCCGTGGCCTTCGACTGGCGTTTCTATGGGGTCGCCTTCGTCCTGTTCCGGTTCGCCGACATCACCAAGCCATGGCCTCTGAAGGATCTCGAAAAGCTACATGGCGGGGTCGGCATCATGGCCGACGATATCGGCGCCGGCGTCTATGCCGGTGCGCTGACATGGCTGATCGCGGTCTGGCTCGGCACGGCCGGTACGACTCCTACCCTGTTTGGATAGCTCAATGTTCAATGCCCAA
>JAQCFD010000200.1 GCA_027618305.1 Pseudomonadota bacterium | reverse complement strand
AAGCCGATGCGCTGGAAACAGCCCTGAATGCAGGCGGCGACGGCGAAAACTACAAATGCTTTGTTGTCATGCGCTACTGGCACCCAATGTGCGATGCGGTCATGGGCGACGTGATGGCCGCGCAGCCCGACCGGATTGTTTTGTTGCCGCTGTATCCGCAATTCTCGACCACGACGGTGGGGTCGATGATGCGGGTCTGGGAGCAGGCCGCGCGCAAACGAAAACTCGAACTTCCCGTGACGGCGCTGTGCTGTTACCCGACAGATCCGGGGTTCATCGGCGCGGTGAGTGGCCTGTTGGCCTCGGCCCTGGACGAGGTATCACGCGATACCAAGGATGTGCGGGTGCTGTTTTCGGCCCATGGGTTGCCGAAACAAATCGTCGAAGGCGGCGATCCCTACCAGTCCCAGGTCGAGCAAACTGCCGCCGCCGTGATGAAAAACCTGATGGAAAGCATGGGGCCGGACCGGGCCCTCGACTGGCTGTGTTGTTATCAGAGCCGGGTCGGGCCGCTGGAGTGGATCGGGCCGTCAACCGACGATGAAATCGAACGCGCCGGTGCCGACGGCAAATCCCTGATCATCGTGCCGATCGCCTTCGTCTCGGAACATTCCGAGACCCTGGTGGAACTCGATATCGAGTATCGTCATCTGGCCGACAAGGCGGGCGTGCCCGAATATATCCGCGTGTCGACAGTCGGCACCGCGCCGGCGTTTATCGGCGGGCTGGCGAATCTGGTGCGCGCGAACATCGCGGGGGGCTGCGATATCTGTTCGGCCAACGGCGGCCGTATCTGCGCGGGTGAATGGTCGAAATGTCCGGTTCTGCAAACAGGATGACCATCGATGGGTGAATTCCTGAGCGCGGCCTATCCCTGGATCAAGTCGCTCCATGTGATCGCGGTGATCTCCTGGATGGCCGGGATGCTCTATCTGCCGCGCCTGTTCGTCTATCACACGGATGCCGCGCCGGGGTCGGACAAGTCAGAAACCTTCAAGGTGATGGAGCGCCGCCTGCTGCGCGCGATCATGAATCCGGCGATGATCGCGACATATATCTTCGGCGGGCTGATGCTGGGCACGCCGGGTCTCGTCGATTGGGGCTCGGGCTGGATCTGGGTAAAGCTGGTCGCGGTGGCAGGGATGACCGTGGCCCATCATGTCTTCGCGAAATGGGTCAAGGCATTCGCCGCTGACGCCAACACCCGGTCGGCGAAGATCTACCGCCTCGCCAATGAGGTGCCGACGCTTCTGATGATCGTGATCGTGGTGATGATCATCGCCCGGCCGTTCTAGTTTTTGATTTGCCGTATTTATGTCACAAGGATTGACTTGACGCCGCACGCTCACTAGGTGCGTAATAACGGCGCGCACAAGACAGTGACCACCGCGCGCACTCCCTTCCGCATAAGTCGTTTTCTTCCGGCGTTTCCCGTCGGCGTCCACGAACTTCCGCTGACAAATTCCAACGCCCCCGAAAATTCGGTTCCCAGCCGTTAGGGCGCGTCGCATTTCCCAAACAGAACTGGCCTTCCCATGGAAGCAATGAAACTCCAAGACCTGAAAGACAAATCCGCCGCCGATCTCCTCGCGTTTGCCGAGGAACTCGAGATCGAGGGGGCAAGCAACCTGCGCACCCAGGACATGATGTTCGCGATCCTCAAGGAGCTGGCTGAGGATGAGATACCAATCTCGGGCATCGGTGTTCTGGAAGTGCTGCAGGATGGCTTCGGCTTCCTGCGCTCGCCGGAATCGAACTTCCTGCCGGGTCCCGACGATATTTATGTCTCACCCAACCAGGTGCGCCGCTTCGCGTTGCGCACCGGCGACACGGTCGAGGGCGAAATTCGCTCTCCCAAGGATGGCGAGCGTTACTTCGCACTGGTCAAGGTGGCCCAGGTCAACTTCGACGATGTCGATCATACCCGTCACCGCGTCAATTTCGACAATTTGACCCCGCTCTATCCCGAGCGGAAGATCACGCTGGAAATCGACGACCCCGAGATGAAGGATCCCACGCTCCGGGTCATCGACATGGTCGCGCCATTGGGCATGGGCCAGCGCGCCCTGCTCGTGGCCCCGCCGCGTACCGGCAAGACCGTGATGATGCAGAACATCGCCAAGGCGATCATGGCCAATCATCCGGACATCTATCTGATCGTGCTGCTGATCGACGAGCGGCCCGAGGAAGTGACCGACATGCAGCGCACGGTGCGCGGCGAGGTGATCTCCTCGACGTTTGACGAGCCGGCCACGCGCCATGTCCAGGTCGCCGAGATGGTGATCGCCAAGGCCAAGCGCCTGGTCGAGCACAAGCGCGACGTGGTCATCCTGCTGGACTCCATCACGCGCCTCGCGCGTGCCTACAACACCGTCGTTCCGTCCTCGGGCAAGGTGCTGACCGGCGGCGTGGATGCCAACGCCCTGCAACGCCCGAAGCGCTTCTTCGGCGCGGCCCGCAACATCGAGGAGGGCGGCTCCCTGACCATCATCTCGACCGCGCTGATCGAGACCGGAAGCCGCATGGACGAGGTCATCTTCGAGGAGTTCAAGGGCACCGGTAACTCGGAAATCGTCCTCGACCGCAAGCTGTCGGACAAGCGCGTCTGGCCGTCCATCGACATCACCAAGTCGGGCACGCGCAAGGAAGAGCTGCTGGTCGACAAGGATGCGCTGTCGAAGATGTGGGTGCTGCGCCGGATCCTCAACCCCATGGGGGTCGTCGACGGCATGGAATTCCTGCTCGGCAAGATGAAGTCGACCAAGAACAACAACGACTTCTACGACACGATGAACCAGTAGGGCTGCGGGACGACCGCACCCTCTCGTCACTCCCGCGAAGGCGGGAGTCCATAAACACCGAACCTTCCCGGGAAAACGCCCGTGACCATGGATGCCCGCCTGCGCGGGCATGACGATTGGGGAATCACAGGCCGCCGCTGCACCCGGATCGAATAGCGTAGGGGCGGGTTTCAAACCCGCCCTTTTGTATTCCCACCGACCCCTGTAGCGGAATTCCCATGCACACCGAACTCGTAACGATCCCGACCGACACCCCACAGCCCCTCGACGGCGCCTGGTATGAGCCCGATGGCGGGGCGACAGCCGGCACGGCCCTGCTGTTCCATGGCAACACCATGAATTTCTATGTCGGCGCGCCGCGATTTCTGCCGCCGGCGCTCACCGCGCTCGGTTTCGCCTGCCTGGCCTTCAACCGGCGCGGCCATGACATCCTGTCCAACCGCAACAGCCGTGCGGTGGAGGGGGCTGCCTTTCAGACCACGGCCGAGGGGATCGCCGATAACGAGATCGCCGCGCGCTGGGTGGCAACTGAACGGGGATCCGTGCCCGGGGCCAGTGCCCCGGTCATAATGGGCCACAGCAATGGCGGTTTTCTGGGCGTTCAGCACGCCGCTAACCATCCCGAGACGCCGGCGCTCGTGCTCCTGTCCGCCCATGCGGGCGGCAACGTGCAGGCCGCGCTGGCCCCCACGACGGGGCTTCTGGGCGGTGCGCGCACGGAAGAGTTTCGGGCCCAGGCCGAGGCGATGGTGGCCGAGGGCCGCGGCGACGAGCTCATGATGGTGCCCGGCTGGTGGTACGTCATCACTGCGAACAGCTATCTGGATCGCCTGACCACGATGCCCGACACTGTCGCGACCGCCCCGCAGATCAAATGCCCCACCTTGTATATTCGCGGCGATCTGGAAATTCGAGAATCCTATCCGGCTGAGGATTTCGCCGCCGCGTCAGGCGGCCCGTGCGACGTCGCGATCGTCGAGAATTGCGACCATTATTACAACGACCGCGAAGATGCGATTTCCGAGCTGGTCGCCGGCTGGCTGAAGCGGACCCTGATCGACGGCTGATGCCTGTTTGGCCTCTGCTCCCTGGATGCCCGGATCAAGTCCGGGCATGACGACAAGGGTGACCGGATTCCCAAAACCCTCATGCTGAGGAGCCGCGCAGCGGCGTCTCGAAGCATCATGCGAGCGCTGTGTCCTTCGAGACGGGCCTGATGGCCCTTCTCAGGATGAGGTGTTAGCCTTCACCATGAACGCCATGCCCGGAAAACCCCTCTCCCTATGGGAGAGGGTCGGAATCTCTACGCCATCAAGATCGTCGAGCCCGTGGTCTTGCGGCCGACCAGGTCGATATGCGCCTGCACCGTCTCCGACAGCGGGTAGCGCTGGTTGATCTCGATCTTCACCGCGCCTGATGACACCACCTCGAACAGGTCGCCGGCGCAGGCCAGCAGCTCGTCGCGCTCGGCGGTGAAGTCGAACAGCATGGGCCGGGCGGCGTAGATCGAGCCGTGGGCCGAGAGCTCCGTGAGCTCGACGGGGTCGGGGGCGCCCGACGCGTTGCCGAAGCTGATCAAATAGCCGCGCCGCTGCAGGCACTCCATGGAGCCCCGGAGCGTGTCCTTGCCGACGCTGTCATAGACCACGGGCACTCCCGCGCCGTCGGTCAGCTCCTTCACCTGTGCGACGAAGTCCTCGTCCTTGTAGTTGATCGTGTGGTGGCAGCCATGGGCGCGGGCGAGCTCGGCCTTCTCCTCCGACCCGACCGTTCCGATAACCGTGACCCCCAGATGGTTGAGCCACTGGCACGCGATCAGGCCGACCCCGCCGGCCGCCGCGTGCCACAGCACGGTCTGGCCCTGCTGCACCGGGAAGCAGGACTTGATCAGGAACTGCACGGTCATGCCCTTGAGCATCATCGCGGCGGCCTGCTCGTCCGAGATGCCGTCGGGCAGCTTCACCGCGATCTTCGCCGGCATCACGCGCTCTTCGGCATACGCCCCCAGGGGCATGTCGGCATAGCCGATCCGGTCGCCGACGGCCAGGTCGCTCACCCCCTCGCCCACGGCGATGATCTCGCCCGCGCCCTCGAGGCCCAGCCCGTTCGGCATGGGCACCGGCCGCGCGCCCGAGCGGAGATAGATGTCGATGAAGTTGAGGCCGGCCGCCGTTTGTTTCACCCGGATCTCGCCGGGGCCGGGATCGCCGACCTCGACCTCTTCCCATTTCATGACCTCGGGCCCGCCGGCCTCGTGGAAACGGATTGCGTGGACCATGTGTCTTTCCCCTGGAAAATATTCGTTTGAGTAACTGTTGGCGTGACCCTATCGGCTGAACAAATCGCCTTCAAGATGCGCGCCTTCGAGGTTCAGCAGGATGCGTTTGGTCGCCACGCCGCCGCGCCCGGAATAGCCGCCGATGCCGCCGCCCGTCGCGAGGACCCGGTGACAGGGCACAATAATCGGGATCGGGTTCTTGCCGCAGGCCGTGCCCACCGCGCGGGCCGACGAGCCGATTTCCTTGGCGAGGTCGCCATAGCTGCGCACGGCACCTGCTGGGATGGCGCACAGCGCCGCCCAGACCTTTTTCTGATGTGCCGTGCCTTCGGGCGCGAGCGGCAAATCGAAGTCCGCCAGCTTGCCGTCGAAATAGTCTGCAAGCTGTTGGGCCGCGTCGCGCAGGACGGGGGTCGTCGGCGGTGTGGCGGGATCGTCGGTCCAGTCCAGGACCGAGATCGCGCCGCCGGTCTCCGTGACGCGGAGCAGACCGACGGGAGACTCCAACACGCAGCTTTCGGTCATGCAGACAGTTCCGCCACGAGTTCCGCCGCGTCGGTGATCGGCAGGGAGCAGACGGGCCCGCGGCAGACATAGGCCGTGGACTTGAACCGGCCGTCGGTGTCGACCTGGGTCTTGCCCGTTGCCGGGTGGCCGTCGGGCAACGCGCCGTCCGGTGCGATCACAGAGACGATTCGATCCGGCGCAGCGCCCAGATACGCCGAGCGATGGAGTTTTTTGGTGTCGGGCGCGTCGGGCGCGCCGATGATCGCGACCTGGGTGGCGCCGGCGAGCAGGCCCGCCGCGCGCAGCAACGTGCCGTAGCCGAAGGCGTTTTTCTCAAGCTCGCCCGAGAAGGCCTCGATGATCGCGGTGGCCCGGTCGCGATAGACCGGATCGCCGGTCAGGCAGAACATCCGGGCGAACGCCATGGCCAGCAGCCCGTTGCCGGCGGGTGTGGCGTTGTCGAAGCCCGTGCGGGTGCGGGTGATGACGTCGGTGGCCAGATCCGACGTAAAGAAATACGACCCGTCGGGCGAGGCGAAATGCGCCTCGATATAGGCCGAGAGTGCGCGCGCTTCATCGAGAAGTTTCGGTTCGCCTGTGGCCTCGTGGAGCGCCAGCGCCCCGGTCATCAGCGCGGCGTAGTCGTCGAGAGTGGCCCGGTGCCGGGCCTCGCCGCTGCGCCAGCTATGGGACAGCTCGATTGTGTTGTCCGGCAGGGTTGCGCTGAGTTTTTCGCGAACGAACCCGTAGGC
>JAQCFD010000199.1 GCA_027618305.1 Pseudomonadota bacterium | reverse complement strand
ATCGCAGCTCACGCTATCCGCCTTTGCGGTGATATCGCGCGCCAGCGCGACGCCGTTGGATGCCAGCATGTTCATTTTCCAGTTTCCGGCGATCAGTTTCTTCAGCGCGGCCATATCTTCACCAAATTGTTGCTTTTCATTGTGTTAGCAGGCCACTACATGGGCCAGATGGTGCTCTAGCATAGCCGCGAACACGCCGCCAACCGGCCCCTTGCGAAAGGTCGGGTGCGGCGCTTGAAACACCGGATCGCGATCACTATCATGCGCCGCCCGCAGCCGGGCTGCGGACCCGAACCAACTGGTGACAACGAAATGCTCGAATCCCTCCGGAACTTTTCCAAAAGCTGGGTTATGCGCGGCGTCCTCCTGGCGCTCGCCGCGACCTTCGTCCTGTTCTTCGGGACCGACTTCGGGGGAGGCGGCGGACATAGCGGCGGGAGCTCCGGTGCCGCCTCGGTCGTCGAGGTCGGGGATACCAGCTTCACGGTCCACCAGGTCAGCCGCGAGTTCAACGATCAGATTCAGAGGGCATCCCAATTCACCGGCCGACAGCTCGACCCCCAGACGGCCATTCAGGCCGGCCTCCTCGATCAGGCAGTCGCCCAGCTTGTCACCCGCACCCTGTTTGATCAGGCGGCCCAGCAACTGGGCGTCACCACATCCCTCGATGCCGCCGCGACCGCCATCCGCGCCCTGCCGCAGTTCCAGGGCCCGAGCGGGCGTTTCGAGCGCGGCCAGTTCGAACGCTTCCTGTTGCACAACATTCAGACGGAGGAGCAGTTCGTCAATCAGGTGCGGCTGGACCTGCTGCGCACCCAGTATATCGACACCATCCGCAACGCCGTCGCCGCGCCGGCCCCTCTGACGGATGCCATTTTCAAGCGCCGTGGCGAGCGCCGCGTCGCCGAACTCGTCATCGTGCCGCCGCGCCCCGACGCGCAGGTCGGCGATCCCGACGAGGCCCAGCTGATCAGCTTCTATGAGGACAATCGCGAGGCGTTTGAGGCACCTGAATTCCGGATCGCATCCATCGCCAGCATGGATGTGGAAACCCTGGCGCAGGAAATCGTCATCCCCGAAGAAGATTTGCGTGAGGAGTATGCGTTGCGGGGTAATGAATTCTTCCAGCCCGAAGTCCGCGATGTCGCGCAGGCGACCTTCCTGTCCCGTGAAGATGCCCAGCGCGCCAAAACCCTGATCGATGACGGCAAGACATTCGAGCAGGCCGCCGAAGAGGTCTCCGGCCAGCCCCCCGTCGACCTGGGAAGTGTCCGCCCGTCGGATGTGCCGGTCGCCGAACTGGCCGACGCCGCCTTTGGCCTCGCGCCCAACGTGATCAGCGGCCCGGTCGAGAGCGACCTCGGCTGGCATCTCGTGCGCGCGCAGAATATCAAACCGGGCCGCACAATCCCGTTCGAGGAGGCCCGCGAGGCGCTGCACGCCGAACTGGCGCTGGAAGAGGCCCGGGACGCAATTTTCGACGTTCTCAATGACGTCGAGGACGGGCTCGCGGGTGGTGCTTCCCTTGAAGAAGTCGCGCGCGACAGCAACCTGACCCGCACTCGGATCGACGGGGTAGCGCGCAACGGGTATCTGCGCACGGAACAGGCAGATCCGGATGGCGCCGTGACCGCCGAGCTGGTCCAGCGTCTGTTTACGATCGACGCTGCGGGTACCGCAGAGACGATCGAGAGCCGGGACGGTGGATTTTCCGTCGTCCGCCTCGACGAAATTGTCGCCCCGCGCATCCCGTCCATCGACGACGTTCGTGAGGTGGCGATCACAGCCTGGAAGGCCGATCGCGTGGCCGCACTCGCCGAAGAAACCGCACAGAAAATCGCGGAACGGGCGCGCGGTGGCGAAAGCCTCGAGACCCTGGCCGGTGAATTCAACGCGCGGTTCGAACGCACACCGGCCTTTGACCGCACGGGCGACGGCTCGACCATTTCCACGGAACTGATCGCCGCGGTGTTCGAGGCAAGCCCTGGTGAGGTCGTCGCGCAGGCGCTGTCCAATGGTGCGGCGGTCGCCAAGCTGATCGATATCGAGCCCGCCGACATGACCGACCCCGCACGCGACGATATGTCGGCGGCGCTGACCGGCCAGATTGCCAACGACCTGGTGACCCAGCTGTCGATCGCGCTGCAGAATGACATCGGGGTCGAGATCAATCGGGAAGCGCTGGAAGACGCGTTCCTGCCACAGCGATGACCGGGTGCGCGTAAGTTGACCCTGCAAACCGCCACCGTCACCGAATCTTTCGCTGCGCGCTACGCCAACGGTGAGCCCCAGCTCGTCTGGACAGAATTGGTGGCCGACCTCGAAACACCGGTGTCCGCCCTGCTCAAGCTCGCCGGCGACGAGAAGCATTCGATCCTGCTGGAGTCTGTCGAGGGCGGCGCGGTGCGCGGTCGTTACTCGATTCTCGCCTTCGGGCCGGATCTGATTTGGCGCTGCACGGGCGAGAACGCGGAAATCAATCGGAACGCACGCATATCTCCCGATGCATTCGAGGCGATGGAGGGCCGCAGCCTCGATCTGCTTTCGGCACTGGTTGACGAATGCCGGATCGAGATACCCCCGGAACTCCCGCCCATGGCGGCCGGATTGTTCGGCTATTTCTCCTATGACACCGTGCGCCTGATGGAGCAGTTGCCCGACAACAACCCGGACTCGATCGGTATCCCGGATTCGGTGTTCTTCCGCCCGACGATCATCGCCGTGTTCGACAATGTCGCGGACAAGGTCGCGCTGGTCACCCCGGTCTGGCCTGACCCCGCCGTCGATTGCGACAGCGCCTATGCCGACGCTTGCGCCCGGCTCGACGGGGCCGTCGAGGACTTCGACCGGGGCGTGCCGCGCATCGCCAGCGTGCCCGAAGGGTCGGAAGCGGAAATCACGCCGGTGTCGAACCGCAGCCAGGGCGAGTATCACGCGATGGTCGAGGCGGCGAAGGAGTATGTGCGCGCCGGCGACATCTTCCAGGTTGTGCCGTCTCAGCGTTTCAGCTTTCCCTTCGATCTGCCGCCGACGGCGCTGTACCGCTCATTGCGCAGGCTCAATCCCTCCCCGTTCCTGTTCGTCCTCAATGTCGGGGGTTTCTCCCTCGTCGGATCGAGCCCGGAGATTCTCGTCCGCCTGCGCGACGACACGGTCACGATCCGGCCCATCGCCGGCACCCGCCCACGCGGCGCCACCGCCGATGCCGACGAAGCACTCGCCGAGGAATTGCTGGCCGACCCCAAGGAGCTGGCCGAGCATCTGATGCTGCTCGATCTCGGCCGCAACGATGTGGGCCGCGTGTCGCAGATCGGCACGGTTGAGGTCACGGAAGAATTCACGATCGAGCGCTACAGCCACGTCATGCATATCGTCTCCAACGTGCAGGGCAAGGTGAAACCCGGCACCGGCGCGGTCGATGCGCTGGCCGCGGGCTTCCCGGCCGGCACCGTGTCCGGGGCCCCGAAAATCCGGGCCATGGAAATCATCGACGAGCTGGAAGACGAGCGTCGCAGCTTCTATGCCGGTGCGGTCGGCTATTTTGCGGCCGACGGCAGCATGGACACCTGCATCACACTGCGCACCGCGCTGCTGAAAGACGGCATGATGTATGTGCAGGCCGGCGGCGGCGTGGTCGCGGATTCAGACCCCGAGGCCGAGTATCAGGAAAGCCAGAACAAGGCTCGTGCGTTGATTCGCGCGGCCGAACAGGCCCACCGCTTCGTCAATTGATTCAAGCAGGAGCGTATAAGCCAATAACAGGTACCGCTGATCCGCTTGTTTGAGCAATAATTTGCCGGAGAATATTCTTCTAGCTGGCTCCACGTGACATTGCACATAAGAAAACACCCACATTCATCGGACCGAATACGGGCAATTCTAGCCCGAACACCGTTCTGGGCACTGGTGCTCGGCCTGTTTGCAGCACTTTTTATGTCCTCGGTAATATTCACTGTCGTGCATTGGCTGAACGTTGATGCGCGACCAGTGTCGGCTGCGATTCTCGCGTACGACTACTTTCTTTTCTTACTGCTGACGCCACGACCGAATTTTCCGCCACAGACGACTGACGACACCGTGCAAATAATTTATCTGGTTGGCGCCTCGGTTCGAATCATTGTGCCGGGTATTTTCATCGGCGCCCTAACTTATAAGCTGGTTAGCCCAACCAAAATCATTGTCTTCAGAAAACACCTCTCACTGTATCAAAGAGACGGGTTATGGCGAATTTCTGCGCGGATCTACAATTCGAGCGGTCTCGCAGCATCTCAGGTTAGACCGAGAGTTTACTTGCGCCAGAGAGTAGCGGGGCAACCGAACCAAATGTGCCGATTCAGTGCCATCTCCCGCGCGACACCTATCCGTTCATGGACCGGCATGTTCCGTTCACTATTGTGATCTTGTTGGACAATGCAGATATCGAACTCGATGAATTCGGCCAAGCCACGAACTTACGAAAATTGCAGGGCAACGAACTCAGCAGTCAATGCGAATTAGTCTATATTCTGGATGGTGTGATACCCGAGATCGGTACCAGTTTCACCGAATCGCACCTGTACCGGATTCGCACGTCAATCAGTCCGAGGTATCACACTCACATTAAGGTCCGATCCAGTCAGCCATCTCGACACTGGGACGGTTGGGAAGAATTCGAATCTCTCGAAAACTGACATCCATCGATAGAGCGCGTACTTAAATTCCAATCGCCTCGTCATACGCCACGAAGGCGTTCTCCATGCCGATCAGCACCCGCGTGATGTGGAAATAGGGCGTCGAGAACAGCGGCCCGTCTTTGATCTCTTCCCACATGCAGTGATAGTCGAACAGCGTCCGGAAGCGGCAGATGACGAAGTCCGAGCAATCGCCGCTAATGGCGTCGGCATCGTGCCAGACGACCTCGACGCCGGGATGACCACGGATGATTTCCTGCAGCCGGGTCCAGTGTTCGAACCGCGCCTCACGCGACAGCTGCAGATAGGTCGGCTCGACCTTGAGTTCGACGACGGCAACGGTGACGGGTTCGTCGGTCATGCAATGTCCTTCGACTGCTTTATCGCCTGGTCAATAGCCCGACAGCGTATCACCGCATATTTCGGCGCGCGATTGCTAATTGGCCGCGCGGCGTTCGCCGGCCGCGAGCCGCAGCGCCACCGCGCTGACCGGCACCAGCGCAAAGCCCCGTGCCCGCACATCCGGTAGCCATTCGGCCAGCGCGTCGATCGTCGCATCCTTGGGGTGGCCGATCGCGATCGCATGGCCCTGGCGCCGCGCGACCTGCTCGACCTGCAACAGCGCCGCCCGCACCGCGATGGGCGACGGGTCGTGATCCAGGAACACATCCCGGCGCAGCGCCGGGACACCCTGACGTTCGGCCTCCGCGTAGGCAACCGTCGCCCCCGACGTGCGGCTGTCGAGGAATAGCAGGCCCCGGTCACGAAGTTGCGACATCACGGAGACCATGGACGGCAGGTCCGATGTCGCCTTGCTGCCCATATGATTGTTGATGCCGACGAACCGCGTGAACTGGGAGAGGTTCCATTCGATCCGCCGGTTCAGTTCCTCCGGTGTGAGCGTGGTCAGAAGCGCGTTGGGGCCGGGGTCCGCCCCGGGCCCGGGCTCCATCGGCACATGGACGAGCAACTCATGGCCAGCCGCGCGGGCCGTTTCCGTTTGCGCACCGAGGTCATTCGCGTAGGCGAGATAGGCGAGCGTCAGGGGCGCGGGCAGCGCGGTTGTCCGCACCGAACGCGGCCGGTCGAGTCCCATATCGTCGATCACGATCGCGATCATCGGCTGGCCTGGCGCAACGGACACCGGCATCGCATACCGCAGCCATGTCCTTGCCGGCGGCGGCATCGCCGCGGGTGGCGGGACGGCGGCAAGCTGCCGCGGCGGCGGTTCTGCAGGTGCCCGCACAGCCGGTTGCGCGGACGACGTTGCTGGTGCGGCCGGCAGCTGGGTGGTCGCGATGCGCGGCGCCGACGTATCGCGCGCACCGGGCCCGAACATCAGGATCGCCACCAGCGCCAGTACGGCGACGCTCAGCGCACCGGCCGTGATCCACACCAGTCCCAGGAGTCGCGGCGGCTTCATTTTGACCTGCCGTGTCTTCTTCCTGGCCGGTGTGCGCGGCTTCGGTTTGGCTTTGCGGGCCGATTTGGCCATGGCGTGGCGACTCGCTTCATTTTGGGCCTGCCAAGAAGACAGGCAATTGGGGCACGCTTATGACAGATTCGCGCGCGTTGGGTCCCGTTCGCCTCCGCGCCGCGATGTTTACCGGCAAACCGACCGCGCGCACTCTGCTTTGCCGCCCCGGACAACGCTGTTATAAGTCTCCGCCCCGTGACAAAGCGCCAGCGGGGTCGTGTTACGCAGCCCAAGAACGCCGG
>JAQCFD010000198.1 GCA_027618305.1 Pseudomonadota bacterium | reverse complement strand
GGGGCGGTGGTCGTGCTGGCGATGGTCGGGCTGGCGGCCGCCATCGGTTGGGGTCTGACACATGTCGCCCGCACCATCGCCTATGGTTGGGCGGTCGAGCTGGCCGCGGTCACTTTGCTGGTCGCTCAGCGCAGTCTGTTTGACCATGTACGGGACGTCGCGCGGGCGCTCGACCGAGATGGATTGGCGGCGGGGCGGGTCGCGGTCGCGCGAATTGTCGGGCGCGACCCCAAGGGTCTCGATACCCACGCCGTGGCGCGTGCGTCGATCGAAAGCCTGGCCGAAAATTTTGCCGACGGCGTCGTGGCACCGGTCTTCTGGTACCTGTTGTTTGGGCTGCCGGGGCTGCTGGTCTGCAAGACTGTCAACACCATGGATTCGATGATCGGCTACCGCACGCCCCGCCATGGCGCGTTTGGCATGGTCGCGGCGCGGCTCGACGACGTGATGAACTATGTGCCGGCGCGCATTGCGGCGGTGCTGATCGTCATCGCCAGCCTGTTTGTGCCGCGCGGCCGCCCGGTATCGGCATTGCGGGTGATGGCCCGCGATGGCGGCAGGCACCGGTCTCCCAATGCGGGCTGGCCCGAGGCGGCGATGGCGGGCGGCATCGGGGTCGCGCTGGCGGGGCCGCGCAGCTATGACGGCGAGGTCGAGAACGAACCCTGGGTCGGCGGTGAATTCAGCGCGCAGGTCGGCAGCGGCGATATTCGACGGGCATTGTATCTGTTTGTCGTGGCGTGCCTGTTCGAGGCGGCGATCGTCGCGCTGCTTGCCACGATATTGCTTCGCTGACGAAGCGTTACGGCTAATTCGTCTTCGGTTTGCCGCCTGGGCCGGCCCAGCTGGAAATACGGTCGAGCCAGGCCGGGTGCGGGCTGTAGAAACTTCCGTGCCCCTTGCCGATCGCCAAAACTTCCTCGGTCATCTTCATGCGGGTGGCCAGGTCCGCCGCCTCCTTGCACGTGCCCGCGATGGTTTCCGCCTGATCATAGAGGGACAACATGCGGCCCTGCATCTTGGCCGCGTCATTGGCCACCACGCTGTCATAGGCCTTGCGGTGCTGTCCTTTGCCGCAGCCGGCGAGGTTGACGAAATTCACCTCAGGTTGTTTCGCGAGCGACAGCAGGGTCAGCACCATGCCGCCGCCCTTGGAGAATCCGACAACGGTCACCTTGTTCGCGGGAACACCCTTGTCGATCAGGGATTTGATCTGCGGCATCACCCGTTCGCGCGCATATTTGCGCGGGTTGACCTTTGTGCGGCGTAACTCGGAGATAACCTCGAAATCACGCGCCGCCAGACCGGCCAGGATTTTTTCATACTCGAACAGGCCGCGTTTGGGGTGCGGCTCGGAAAGAGGGCGGGATTCGGGCCACGCGCCATGCAAATAGATCAGGTAGCGTTTGTTCGGATCGACCTTCTGGGGCACGTCCTTGTGGATGGCGCCCGCGATGGCCGGCAATGGCGTAATCGCGAGCATGATTGCCGCAGCGGCGACAATCGGTCCTGTCTTCAAAAATGGCATCGTCCGCTGCGCTTTCATGGCGTTAGGTGCGGCGCGCGATCTCCAATATCCGCGCAGTATCAATATGCTCTTCTATGTGGTCGGCCAGGCGGTCGAGTGCAATGTCTATATGCCGGTCCCACGCAAACCCCTTGCGGCGCGCGGGGTACAGCCGCTTGAGATAATTGTGGCGGAAACCATCCGACGCGAAAATGCCATGCACGTAGGTGCCGGAAACCCGGCCATCGTTGGCCTGTGCGCCATCGGGTCTGGCGGAGTACCGGTCGTCGATCAGCAGCATCGGTCGGGCCGTGTCGGGTCCCGTGGTCTCGCCCATATGCATCTCGAAGCCGGCGACCGGATCGCCGGTCACCTGTGATGTTCCGGTCACGGACGCCAGGGCCTTCTCGTCGGTCATCACCGTCTCGATATCCAGCAGGCCGAGGCCGGAAGTCTCGCCGGGCGGGCCCTCGATACCCTTCGGGTCTGCGATGCTGCGCCCGAGCATCTGGTAGCCGCCGCAAATGCCCACGATATGGGTGCCGCCGCGTGCGGCCTCTTCGATCTGTTCGGCCCAGCCATTTTCGCGCAGGGCCGCCATGTCGCCGCGGGTGGATTTCGACCCGCAGAGCAAAATCAGGTCCGCGTCGGCCGGCAGCGCCGTGCCGGGTTCCACCAACCGCAGAGATATGCCCGGTTCGGCCGCCAGGGGGTCGAGATCGTCGAAGTTCGCGATCCGCGGCAGCCGCGGCACCGCGATGCGGATATCGGCGGCCGCCCAACCGGCGCCGGTGTATCGGTCCGCGAGCGACGCGGTGTCTTCGGCGGGAAGATCCCGCGCGCTCTCGAGCCAGGGCAGGACCCCGAGCGAGCCCATGCCGGTGCGGTCGTGGATGATCGGGAGCGCGTCGTCGAACAGGCGCGGGTCGCCGCGAAACCGGTTGACGATGAAGCCCGTGAGACGGGCCTGTTCGGCGGGCGGGAGCAGGGTCCAGGTGCCGACGAGCGCGGCGATGACGCCGCCGCGTTCGATGTCGCCGATCAGGACGACGGGCACATCGGCGGCTTCGGCGAAGCCCATATTGGCGATATCACCGGCGCGCAAATTGACCTCTGCCGGGCTGCCCGCCCCCTCGATCAGCACCAGGTCGGCGCCGTCGGCGAGGCGGTGATAGGCGTCGAGCACGCCGGGCAGCAGGGACGGCTTGAGCGCGTGATAGGCCCGCGCGTCGGCGTTGCCTGTAACCCGGCCGTTCACCACCAGCTGTACGCCGACATCGGATTGCGGCTTGAGCAGGACCGGGTTCATGTCGGTGTGGGGCGTCAACCCGGCCGCACGCGCCTGCAATGCCTGGGCCCGGCCGATTTCGCCCCAGCCAGCGCCCTGTCCGGTCTCATGCGAGACGGCGGGTGCGGCGTTGTTGGACATGTTCTGCGGCTTGAAGGGGCGCACGGCGAGGCCACGGCGGGCGAACAGCCGCGACAGCCCGGCGACGATCAGCGATTTGCCCACGTCCGAACCGGTGCCCTGAAACATCACGGCCGGGGTCGTGGCCTCTTGTGATCTGGAGGGAGGGGTCACGGTGCGAAGTTCCTCATGTTGAGCCTGTCGAAACATGAGCTTCGATAAGCTCACCCTTCGACAGGCTCAGGGTGAGGGTCTTGGCACTGTCTCTCATGTTCCTCAGAACTCGATGCCCTTTTGGGCCTTCACGTCGTCGCGGAAATGGTGCTTCACCATTGTCATGTCGGTGACCATGTCGGCGGCTTCGATCAGCTCGGCCTTCGCATTGCGCCCGGTGACGACGACATGCATGTCGGGCTGCTTGGCCAGCAGCCCGGCGACCACATCGTTGATATCCAGGTGGTCATAGCGCAGCGGGATGTTGAGCTCGTCGAGCACCACGAGCCCGTATTGCGGGTCGCCGATCATCTCCTTCGCCATCGCCCAGGCAGCCTCGGCGGCTGCGATGTCGCGCTGGCGGTCCTGGGAATCCCAGGAGAATCCCTCACCCATGACCTTGATCGTCACCCGGTCGGGGAAATGCTCGAAAATCTCCCGCTCGCCGGTCTCCCATTTGCCCTTCACGAACTGGATGATGCCGACCTTCATGCCGTTGCCGAGCGCGCGCATTGCCAGGCCCATGGCGGCGGTCGTCTTGCCCTTGCCCTTGCCGGTGTGGACCATCAGCAGGCCCTTCTCGCGGGTCTTGGTCGCGAGCATGCGGTCGCGCGCGGCCTTCTGCTTGCGCTTCTTCTCGGCCCAGCGGGCGTCGTCGGCCCCAGAGTTGTTGGCGTTCTTTTCTGTGTCGATCATGCGCTGTTCTCCGGTCGCCGTCCGGCGAGGTCGCTCAGGCGAGCATAGGCCGAGTTGGACCGCGCCTGCCACAGGCCGCGTTCGCGGGCCTCGAGGAAGCGTTCGGCCATTTCGGTGAGGGCGGCGGGGTTATGTTCGGTGAGGAACGCCCGTACCCGGTCGTCGTCAAGGAAAGCCTGGTAGACCGCGTCGAACTGGTCGTCGCGCACGGCATTGGTGGTCGCGGCGAAGGCGAACAGATAGTCCACCGTCGCGGCCATCTCGAACGCGCCCTTGTAGCCATGACGCATGACGCCATCGATCCATTTGGGATTGGTCACCCGGCCGCGCACGACCCGCGAAATTTCCGCCTCCAGGGTCCGGATGGCCGGGGCGAAGGGCCGCGAATGGTCGTTGTGATAGACCTGCGGCGCGGCACCCGATTCGGCTGTCACCGCCGCCGCCAGCCCGCCCTCGAACTGGTAATAGTCGTCGCTGTCGAGCAGGTCATGCTCGCGGTTGTCCTGATTGTGGATCACCGCTTCGACCCGGCCGAGGCGCTGCGCGAATGTGTCATGGGCCGCCACGCCATAGGCGTCGTCGCGGCCCGACCCGCTCCCCGCGCCATAGGCCCAGCCGCCCCAGGAGATGTAGGCGGCGGCGAGATCGTCGGCCGTGTCCCATCCCTTCTCGTCGATCAGCGCCTGCAACCCGGCCCCGTAGGCGCCGGGCTTGGAGCCGAACACGCGATAGCCGGCCTGGCGCCGGGCATCGTCTGCGGGGATGCCGGTGGCGACCAGCCTGACCGTCTCGGCGGCGGTGCGTTCCGCCAGCGGATTGTCGCGCGGGCTCTCGTCGGAGATGGCGGCGATCGCGGTCACGGCGCTGTCGAACAGATCGATCAGGCCAGGGAACGCATCGCGGAAGAAACCCGAGATCCGCAAGGTCACATCCACGCGCGGGCGGTCGAGTACCGACACCGGCATGATCTCGAAGCCGGTCACGCGGCGTGATGCCGAATCCCAGCTGGGCTGGGCGCCGATCATGGCCAGGGCCTGGGCGATGTCGTCGCCGCCGGTCCGCATGTTGCTGGTGCCCCAGGCCGACAGCGCCACCGCGCGGGGCCAGTCGCCATGGATTTGAGCGTGGGTCTCGAGCAGAAGCTGTGCCGATTTCCAGCCGAGTTCCCAGGCGGCGGGCGTGGGCACGGTGCGGGTGTCGACCGAGTAGAAGTTGCGCCCCGTCGGCAGGACGTCCGGCCGGCCGCGGGTGGGCGCGCCCGACGGGCCGGGGGCCACGAAGCGCCCGTCGAGGCCGGTGAGGAGGCCCGCCAGTTCGGCGTCGCCCGAAATGTCGATCGCCGGCGCGATGGTCTCGGTGAGGGATTTCAACACGGCCGTCGTGGCGGTCCAGTCCGGTTCGGGCGTGGTTGTTCCGTCGATCAGCGCCGCCGAGAGAAGCTCCAGCCGCTCGACCGTGTCGCCGACGGTACGCCACGGCTGGTCGCCATCCAGAGCGGTTGGCCTGGGCCCGTCCCAGGGTGTCGCGAAGTCGCATTCCAGCGGGTCGAAGCCGAGCCCGAGATCCTGCACCAGTGCGCGTGACAGGGACGCGTCGCCGGGTGCTGCCACGCCACGCGGCAGGCGCACGAGCGCCGACAACATCCCCGTGCGGAGGCTGCCTTCGGGTGCTTGGCCGAACACGTGCAGCCCGTCGCGGATCTGCAATTCCTTGAGTTCGCACAGATAGCCGTCGAGCCGGATGAGGGCGTCGGCGTCGGTCAGGTCCGCGTCGGCGGCGAAGCCGAGATCGCGATCGAGCCCGGTCTCGCGGACCAGCTCGACGATCTGGCGGCCGAGCACGGCGAGCCGGCGCGGGTCAAGATTGGCGGCCTCGTAATATTCGTCGACCAGGGCCTCCAGGTCCTTCAGGGGGCCATAGGTCTCCGCGCGCGCGAGCGGTGGCGTCAGATGGTCGATGATCACGGCCGCCGCCCGGCGTTTCGCCTGGCTGCCCTCGCCCGGATCGTTGACGATGAACGGATAGATGTGGGGCAGCGGGCCGAGTGTGGCCTCCGGGAAGCAGTCTTGCGACAGGGCGACGGCCTTGCCGGGCAGCCATTCGAGGTTGCCGTGCTTGCCGAAATGAACGATGGCATGGGCCGCGAAGCTCTCGCGCGCCCAGGCGTAGAAGGCGAAATAGCCGTGCGGCGGCACGAGGGCGGGGTCGTGATAGCTCGCCGCCGGGTCGATGTTGTAGCCGCGCGCCGGCTGCAGCCCGATGGCGACCTCACCGCAGCGGAAGGCGGACACGGCGAACGCGCCGCAATCCGTGTGGCCGGGCAGGAACATCGGGTCGGCCTCGGGTGGGCCCCAGCGCTCGATCACCGCGTCGCGGACGCTTGCCGGGAGTGCGGCGAAGAACAGCTCATAGTCGGGGAGCGGCAAGGTTTCTTCGATCGCCCGCCCCACGGTCCCGGCATTGGTGGGGCCGGCCAGCAGGCGGGTGACAAGCGCGTCGCCGTCGGCCGGTATGTCGCGGACGTCGTAGCCCGCGGCAGTCATGGCCGCGAGCGCGCAGACAACGCCGGCGGGGG
>JAQCFD010000197.1 GCA_027618305.1 Pseudomonadota bacterium | reverse complement strand
GCCCGGTCTCCCACCTGGCGGCCACACGGCCGCCCGGTTCCGTCCTCGCCTTCTAGCAGAGCGGGAGTTGCGTCGCCAGAAATCCGCCATCCCCAGAAATTCGCCATCCCCAGAAATTCGACATCCAACGGTAAATCTTGGGTCGGTGCATAACAACGCCTT
Source organism: Pseudomonadota bacterium (assembly GCA_027618305.1). GTDB lineage: Bacteria > Pseudomonadota > Alphaproteobacteria > UBA6615 > UBA6615 > UBA8079. The sequence goes on along the minus strand of JAQCFD010000197.1, from coordinate 6,248 downwards.
GCACTGGCGGGAGTCTCGTCCCTATATTCCCGCTTTAATGACTGCAGCCACCACAGGCCTCTCCGCTCAAGATCAGCCAGCGGAATTCTCGTTTCCACGTCGTCATCTATTGGGCATCCAGGATCTGTCTCCGGACGAGATTACCTACCTGCTTGATCTGTCGAACAAATACGCGGAACACAACCGCGCCCGCGGGCCGAAATTCGACCTGATGCGCGACAAAACGCTGATCAATCTCTTCTTCGAAGATTCAACGCGCACCCGCACCAGTTTCGAATTGGCGGGCATGCGGCTCGGTGCCGACGTCATCAATATCGCGGTCGCCAACTCCTCCATAAAAAAGGGGGAGACGATCATCGACACGGCGATGACCCTGAACGCCATGCATGCCGACGCGCTCGTCGTCCGGCATTCCAACGCGGGCGCCGTAAAACTCCTGTCGGAGAAAGTGAATTGCGCCGTCATCAATGCCGGCGACGGCAGCCACGAGCATCCGACCCAGGCTCTGCTCGATGCCCTGACCATCCGGCGTCACAAGGGATCCCTGCAGGGCCTTCTCGTGGCGCTGTGCGGGGATGTTGCCCACAGCCGGGTCGCGCGATCGAACATCTACCTGCTGCAAACCATGGGCGCGCGGGTACGCGTTATCGCCCCGCCGACGCTGATCCCGGCGGCCATGGAGCGCCTGGGGGTCGAGGTCTTCCACGACATGCGGGCCGGCCTGGAAGGCTGCGACATCGTCATGATGTTGCGGCTCCAGCGCGAACGGATGCAGGGCTCTTTTGTGCCCTCCGTGCATGAATATTTCCAATTCTACGGCCTCGACTACGACAAGCTTCAGCATGCCAAGCCGGACGCGCTGATCATGCATCCGGGGCCCATGAACCGGGGTGTCGAGATCGACTCCGACGTCGCCGACGACCTCGACCGCTCCCTGATCCGCGAACAGGTCGAAATGGGCGTCGCGGTGCGCATGGCCTGTCTCGACGTCCTCACACGCGAAAGGCCTGAGGTCACGCCATGACCGGCAGAGTCGCCTATATCAACGCCCGGGTGATCGATCCGGCGTCGGATCTCGATGCGCCCGCTACCGCCAGGGGCGGGGTCCTGACGGATGGCACCCGGATCACCGCGATCGGGCCGGATATCTTCGCCACGGGAATCCCAACCGGGGCCGAAATCGTGGATTGCGAAGGGGCGGTGCTGACCCCCGGCCTCGTGGATATGCGGGTCGACTTCTGCGAACCCGGCAATGAACACAAAGAAGACATCGAGAGCGGCAGCCGTGCGGCGGCAACCGGTGGCGTCACGGCCGTTGTCACCTTGCCTGACACCGATCCCGCAATCGACGATGCGTCGGTCCTCGAATTCGTGGCCCGGCGGGCGCGCGATGTAAAGCTCGTCAAAGTGTTCGCCTACGCGACCGTAACCCGCAACGCCGACAGCGACGAAATCGTTGAAATAGGCCTGCTGAAGCAGGCCGGCGCGGTCGCCTTCACGAACGGCCGCAGCGCCGTTGCGAATGCGAAAACCCTGTCGCGCGCCCTCAAGTACGCGCTGGCCTTCGACGCGCTGATCGTTCAGCACCCCGAGGAACCCAGCCTTTCGAACGGCGGCGTGATGCAGTCCGGCGAACTCTCAACGCGGCTCGGGCTTCCCGGCATTCCGCGTGAGGCCGAAACCATCATGATCGCCCGGGACATCGCGCTGGTGCGAATGACCGGCGGCCGCTACCACGCCGCACATATCTCCACGGGCGAAAGTGTTGAACATATCCGCGCGGCCAAGGCCGAGGGCCTCCGGGTGACCTGCGATACCGCCCCGCCCTATTTCGCCCTGAACGAACTGGCGGTCGGCGAATACCGGACCTTCGCCAAGCTTTCGCCGCCGCTGCGCAGCGAGGACGACCGACAGGCCATCGTGGCCGGCCTCGCCGACGGTACCATCGACTGTATCGCCTCCGACCACCTGCCGCAGGATCAGGAATCGAAGCGCCTGCCATTCGAGCAGGCGGAATTTGGCGCCGCCGGGCTCGAAAGCCTGCTCCCCCTGATCCTCGAACTGGTCCATAACGGCCATCTCGACTTGTCCACGGCATTGGCCAAGGTCACGGCGCGCCCGGCCGAGCTTCTGAAACTCCCGGTGGGGCGGCTCCATGTGGGCGGGGCCGCCGATATCGTGATTTTCGACCCGGAGCGCCCCTGCCGCATCGAGCCGGACAGCTTTACGTCCAAATCAAAGAACTCGCCGTTCGACGGCAGGCTCGTTCAGGGCCGTGTACTCCGCACCATCGTCGATGGGCGAACCATCTATACGGCTGCGTCGTAAACCCAACCGCGGAAGCTACGCATGGTCGAAGACGGCGCCAGTCCGATCATCTTCTACTGGAGCATTTTCCAGTCGACATTCTCTGTCCCCGACTGGAAAAACCTGGTCTATGGCTGGCAGGTGTTTCTGCCGCCGATTTTTGCCGCCTACATACTGGGAAGCATCCCGTTCGGCCTGATTCTGGCCAAACTGGCGGGCAAGGGTGACCTGCGCCAGATCGGTTCCGGCAACATCGGCGCGACCAATGTCCTGCGCACGGGCAGCAAAAAGCTCGCCGCCGCAACGCTGCTGCTGGACGGCGCCAAGGGTTACGTCGCCGTCTTCGTGCCCCACCTCTTTTTCGGCCCCGACGTCGCCTTCTTCACCGCGCTCGCGGTCGTCCTCGGCCACCTGTTCCCTGTCTGGCTGCGCTTTCGCGGCGGCAAGGGTGTAGCCACGACCCTCGGCGTGCTGCTGGGCCTGGCATGGCCACTCGGGCTGGCGGCGCTGGCGACCTGGATTATCGTGGCGCTTGTTTTCCGATACTCCTCGCTCGCGGCGCTGTTTGCGGTTGCGCTGGCGCCCGCCTATGCGTGGTGGCTCGGCGCACCCCAGGCCGGAGGGATCGCCATCTTCCTGGCCCTGCTGGTCTGGGCCCGCCATGCCGGCAATATTCGACGGCTCCTGAAGGGCGAGGAATCCCGCATCAAACTCAAGAGCTCCGGCACAACGAGTTGACCCTTTTGCGGTTCGAGGGCCATCCTCGTAGGCGTGTATAACGAGCCGATTTCATCAAACGAGCGCCGCGACCGGCTGCGCCTGATCCGGACCGAGAGCATCGGGCCCGTGACCTGGCGCGAGTTGATGGATCATTTCGGGTCCGCCGGCGACGCGATCGACGCCCTGCCCGATTTCGCCGGCCGCGCCGGTAAGCGGAACATCACAATAACAAGCGCCGCCGATGCGGACGGGGAACTGGCGCGGCTCGCCGAACTGGACGCCTGGGCCGTGACACTGGGTGAACCCGACTACCCGGCCGCACTGGCCGCCATCGACGACGCACCACCCGTGCTCTTCGTACGCGGCAACGTCGAAGCACTCAGCAAAACCGGCATCGCGATCGTCGGTGCCCGCAACGCCTCGGCAAATGGCCGACGGATCGCGGAACTGCTCGCGGCGGAGCTGGCAGCAAATTCGGGCGCCGCGATCATTTCCGGCCTGGCCCGCGGCATCGATACAGCCGCGCATGCCGGTGCGATCGCCGGGGACGGTACGACGATCGCCGTCATGGCGGGCGGGATCGATATCGTCTATCCGCCGGAAAACGAGGACCTCTATCAAAATATTATCGAGACCGGTGCCATCGTCAGCGAAATGCCGCCCGGCCTGAATCCCCTGGCCCGTCATTTTCCCCGCCGCAACCGCATCGTGTCAGGGCTGTCGCTCGCCGTCATTGTGGTCGAGGCGGCGCAGCGATCGGGCTCCCTCATCACGGCCCGCATGGCGGGCGAGCAAGGCCGTGCGGTTCTCGCGGTCCCCGGCTCTCCGCTCGATCCGCGCTCTTTTGGTGCCAACCATCTCATCCGCGAAGGCGCCATCCTGGTCCGCAATGCCGAAGACGTGTTCGAGGCCGTTCGGCCCATGGCCACACGGGCTGCACCGCATGCAGAAACACCGTCGCCGCGTTCCGGCACGCCGGTTCTCGATCTCGATTCCCCAGGCACCGACAGCCGCGAAACCGTGATTTCTTGTTTGTCGCCTGAGCCCGTCGCGGTTGACGAAATCGTGCGGCGGTGCCAATTAACCGCCCCTGTCGTACGCACGATCCTGCTTGAACTTGAATTGGCGGGACGTTTGGAACGGCATCCGGGCAACCGTGTTGCGGCCTGCTGACGAATAACCGACCGCGCATTGACGTCCTTGTAACTAAACGAAGATTAAGCGGAATCCTCTCTGCATGAACGTCGTCGTCGTCGAATCGCCCTCCAAGGCCAAGACCATCAACAAGTATCTCGGTGATGCTTACATCGTGTTGGCCTCCTATGGGCATGTGCGCGACCTGCCGCCGAAGGACGGTTCGGTCCGACCGGATGAGGATTTCGAGATGGACTGGGCGATCGATGCACGCTCCGAAAAACAGATCAGCGCCATTGTCGACGCCCTCGACGGTGCCAAGACCCTTTATCTCGCGACCGATCCGGATCGCGAGGGTGAGGCTATTTCCTGGCATATCGAGCAATTGCTGCGTGACCGCGGGCTGCTCGACGATATCGACGTCAAACGCGTGGTGTTCAACGAGATCACGAAGGGCGCGGTACAGGATGCCTTCAATCATCCGCGCGGCCTGAACGAAGAGCTCGTCGAAGCCTATCTCGCCCGACGCGCTCTTGATTATCTGGTCGGCTTCAACCTCTCGCCGGTCCTCTGGCGCAAGCTGCCGGGCTCGCGGTCGGCCGGCCGCGTGCAGTCGGTGGCATTGCGCCTCATTTGCGAGCGCGAAGCCGAAATCGAGGCATTCAAAAACCGTGAATACTGGTCGATCGAAGTTGGACTGGACAGCGCGCAAGGCGCCACCTACCAGGCGCGCCTGGTGGAGCGGAACGGCCAGAAGCTCGACCGGTTCGACATTGCCGACGAAGCGGCGGCCAGCGCCGCGAAAAGTGACGTCGAGGCCGCAAGCTTCAAGATCGCGTCCATCGAGAAGAAGCGCACCCGGCGCAACCCGCAGCCGCCTTTCACCACATCGACCCTGCAGCAGGAATCCTCCCGCAAACTCGGGTTCGGGGCCTCCCAGACCATGCGGGTTGCCCAGCGCCTCTACGAAGGCATGGAGATCGACGGTGAGACGGTCGGCCTTATCACCTATATGCGAACCGACAGCGTCACCCTGAGCCAGGATGCCATCGCATCCTCTCGTGATTTGATCGATCAGGATTTCGGCAGCGAATATCTGCCCGAGAAGCCCCGCGTTTACCGAACCCGCGCGAAGAATGCCCAGGAAGCCCATGAGGCGATACGCCCGACCGACCTGTTCCGCCGCCCGGCCAGCCTGAAGAACACGCTCGATGGCGATCTCTACCGCCTCTATGAATTGATCTGGCGCCGCACGATGGCATCGGAAATGGCTGAAGCTCAGATCGACCGCGTCGCTGTTGACTTGCGCTCGGCCGACAACCAGCTGGCGCTGCGCGCCAACGGTCAGACCATCGCCTTCGACGGTTTCCTGAAGCTCTATCGCGAGGACAAGGACGAGCCGACCAATGGCAATGGTGAGACCGCCGAAAGCGATGACGAACGCCGCCTGCCCCCGCTGGACGAAGGCGAGGCCGCCGCCGTCCGCGACGTGTCGCCGGAACAGCATTTCACCCAGCCACCGCCGCGTTACACCGAGGCGAGCCTGGTCAAGATGATGGAAGAGCTCGGCATCGGCCGCCCTTCCACCTATGCCTCGATCATCCAGGTCCTGCAGGACCGCAAATATGTCCAGCTCGACCGCAAGCGGTTCGTCCCGGAAGATCAGGGGCGCCTCGTCACGAGTTTCCTGAGCAGCTTCTTCGAGCGCTACGTGCAGTACGACTTCACGGCCCAAATGGAAGAGCGCCTTGACGATATCTCCGGCGGGCGGATCGACTGGAAGGCCGTCCTGCGTGAGTTCTGGCAGGATTTCTCGGTGGCCATCGAAGGCACCGCAGAGTTGCGGGTTCGATCCGTGCTGGACACGCTCGATGAAGAACTCGGCCCCCATTTTTTCCCGGCCCGCGAAGACGGCACCGACGCGCGCGTCTGCCCCGCCTGCAGCGAGGGGCGGCTCGGTCTGCGTCTCGGCAAGCACGGCCCGTTCGTGGGTTGCTCGAGCTATCCGGAGTGCAAGTACACCCGCAAGCTGGCGGTCGACGGCGGCGATGACGAGACGGCGGATTTGGCCAACGGCCCGCGCGAAC
>JAQCFD010000196.1 GCA_027618305.1 Pseudomonadota bacterium | reverse complement strand
GCCGCCTGCGGGATCGTCAGCGCACAATATAATCTGGGCGTCCTCTATGATTCCGGCCGCGGGGTTGAGGCGGACCCGGTCGAGGCGCTGATCTGGTTCCACAGCGCGGCCGAAAAGGGACATGGGCGCGCGCAATATGCACTCGCGGCGGCCTATGCGGCGGGACGCGGCATCGCGCGCGATTCCGACATGGCCCTGAAATGGCTGCGGCGTGCCGCGAGCGAAAACATCCTTGAGGCCCAGAGTTCCCTTGCCAACATCCTGGCAACGTCGCCGGTGTCACACGACAGCCTGAAAGAGGCCTATTACTGGTACCGCCTGGCCGACGCGAACGGTGACGGCAAAGCCGCCGACAAGGCGGAATTGGTCGCGGCGCGCCTGACACAGGAAGAACGCGCCGACGCAAGTCGACGCGTTTCAGCCTTCATCGCCGAAAACATCACCGGCAAACGCCAACGAACCCAGCCGCCCGCACCGCCCGTGCCGCCGGTCGCCGCTCCCATCGTCACGCCAGGCGCAGACGCAACGAAGGCGGCAACACCCTCGATCGACGCGCAGATTACAGCGATCCCCGCAGGGGTGACATCGGACAGCGCGCGCATCCGCACCATCCAGGCCCTGCTGACGAAACTTGGTTTTGAAACCGGCCCGGCCGATGGCTCCCTCGACACGCAAACACGCGATGCCATCCGCAACTATCAACGCGCGCTCGGCCTGGATATTGACGGGGAGCCCTCCGAAGCCCTGCTCGCACATTTGCGCCAGATCTCGGGCACCCGACAGTAGACCCGGTTCAGGCCCGGTCGATTTTAGCGGTCCATATGTCGCGTCTGCGTCGGCCTCACCCACCAGCCGGGATGGCGTGCACCGAGTTCCCGTGCTGCGCGTTGGCAGCGTTCTTCGCCGTCAAAAACCGCAAAACAGGTCGGCCCGCTGCCACTCATCCGCGCCAGCCGGCAACCGCGCGATTGCGCGAGCCCGCCCAGCATGTCGGAAATCACCGGGCAAAGACCCTGCGCCGGCGCGGCCAGGTCGTTTCGCTGATGTTCGAGGAAGGCGAGGACGGACGCAGATGACGCAAGATCGACGCTCGCCGGATCGATTGGCGCGACAGCCCCGGCCGGTTCGTAGGCCCCAAACACCTGCGCCGTACTCAGCGGCACGCATGGATTGACCAACAGCAGATCGAGCCTCGCACATTTCTCTATCGGGCTGACCTGCTCTCCCGCGCCCGCAATCCAGGCCGGCCGACTGTAGAGACACATGAGGACATCGGCCCCCAGCGTCGCCGCCAGCCCTCGCACCCGCGGGTCGTTCGGGTCGACATCCCATTCACGGCAGACCAGGCGGATCGCGGCCGCCGCATCGGCGGACCCGCCGCCGAGACCCGCCGCCACGGGAATATTCTTTTCCAGCGTGATCTTGAAGGCGGGCGGGCGCGCGCAAATCTCCGCGAGCCCGGCAATGGCGCGCGCGGTCAGGTCCTGATCGGGGCGCACCGGCAGTTCCGCCGCATAGGGTCCGGTGCGCACAAGATTAAAATCGCGCGCGGGTTCAAGATACAGTCGATCGCCAAAATCCGAAAACACGACGAGGCTTTCAAGCGCGTGATATCCGTCCGCCCTCCGAGGCCCCACATGCAGAAACAAATTAAGCTTCGCCGGCGCGTGCTCGTGTCGCCGCACGGCGTCAGGCGTCGTGTCAGCGACTCCGGCCACGCGCTTACAGGTCGCGCTTCTTGCCCGGAGGCAACGGTTTGGGAAATTTCTTCCCGTCCAGCTTCAGCCGAATCTCGGCCTCGACATCGCGATCCGGCTCCAGGGAAAGTGCCCGCAGCCACTGGAAGCGGGCCTCGAGCTTCCGACCAACGACCCAATAGGCGTCGCCCAGGTGATCATTGATCACCGGGTCGCCCGACTCCAGGGCCGCGGCGCGCTCGAGGTGAACCACCGCATTCTCGAAATCCCCAAGGCGGTACAGAACCCAACCCAGTGAATCCGTGATGTACCCGTCACGCGGCCGCTTCTCGACAGCCGTTTCGATCATTTCTCGGGCCCGATCGAGCTGCACCCCCTGCTCGACCCAGCTGTAGCCGAGATAGTTGAGGACCAGAGGCTGATCGGGCGAAAGGTCGAGCGCCTTCAGAAAATCCTGTTCGGCACGGTCCCAGCGCTTGGCCCGCTCCAGCGCGATTCCGCGGGTGTAGAGAAGCCCCCAATCGGGGTCGCCGTCCAGACGTTCGACCGCCAGATCATAGGCCGTGACCGCGTCATCGAAACGCTCGGTCACCCGCAACAGGTCGGCAAGCGCACGCGGTGCGTCGGCCCGTTCGGGCCGTTCGGACGTCATGGCCCGCAGCCCGCGGATGGCCTCGTCACTTTCACCCTGTGCATGCAGCGCATCGGCTATGCCGAGGCGGGCATACCAACTATAGGGCGAGCGGGGATCGATTTTTTCATAGACCTCGATCGCGAGATCGCCCCTTTCGCGCGCCTCCAGAAGCTGGGCAAGGGAGTATTTTGCGCCCGCATCCTCGGGCGCCAGATCGAGCGCCATCCGGGTAAAGAGAAGTGCCTCGGTCCGCAACTGCTCGCGGTTCAGCAGGCTCGCAACGTTGCGGAATACTTCCGCAGAACCGGCGCTGACATCGGCAAAAAGGCGGTCGGGTGCGGCACGTCCCTCAACCACCGCGAGGGTTGGTTCGATCAGCAGTGTTTGGGGGTTACGCGCCGCAAAGTCGGTGACCAACGTTGACGCTTCCGCCGACTTGCCGTTGCGTATCAAAAACCGCGCGAACACATCGACAAGCTGCAGCGAGGGGCGGTCGGCCGACGCCGCAAGCGTTCGCCGGAAGGCGGCCTCCGCACCGGCGACATCGCCGCCAAGATCGGCGATCACTGCCTGATGGAAACCGGCAACCGGCGCGAGCCCGGCATTCTGGGCCATCGTGTCGAGGGTGGCGACGGCATCCGCTGTCCGCCCCGCACCCGAGAGGGACCATGCTTTCAGCAACGGGGCGATGATGCCGTTGACCCCGGATTCCGGGACACTGTCCAAAAGCGCCAGAGACCTGGCGTAATCGCCCTGGTGCAGGGCACGCACGACGAGCGTGTAGACAATCAGCGGATCTTCGGGGCGGATGGCGATGAGCTCATCCGCGATAGCCGCCGCTTCATCGAAGCGTCCCGCGCCGACCATCACCAGATGGGCGCGGCGGCGCATGATTTCGCTGTCGGGAACCGCGTCGAGCACGCCCGCCGTCAAATCGGCCGCCGCCACGAGGTTGCCGACGGATTCAGCATGCCGGGCCGCCAGGAAACGACCGGCAACCGACAAGCCGGCATCGAAAGGCTTGCCATCGATATCGGCTTGCAGCCCGGGCGGTCCGGAACGACCTGAGGTCGCTGCGTTCGCTGTCAGCACCGAGGCGCCAAGAAGCGCCGCGAGGGCTAGGCCGGCCGGTAGGGATATTTTCATGCGCATCACTTTTCCGAGCCGATCCAATTCATCTATGCCTGTCGCAAACCTGTGTTGAATCTAGCCGGACCAGACAATCCGGAAGACACAACTTGTCGTGACGCGCGCGTCAATCCTAGCGTCTTTTACATGTTGGGGTAGTTCGGCCCGCCGCCACCTTCGGGCGCAACCCAGACGATATTCTGGGTGGGGTCCTTGATGTCGCAGGTTTTGCAGTGAACGCAATTCTGGGCGTTGATCTGCAGGCGCGGATTGCTGCCATCGTCGTCGGTCAGAATTTCATAGACCGACGCCGGACAGAATCGCTGCTCGGGCGCGTCATAGAGCGCCAGATTGAACGTGATCGGCACATCCGGGTCCTTCAGCGTCAGGTGCGCCGGTTGGTTCTCTTCGTGATTGGTGTTGGAGATGAACACCGAAGAGAGCTTGTCGAAGCTGACCACGCCATCGGGCTTCGGATAGTCGATCGGCGCGTGCTTGTCTTTTGTCTCGAGTGTTTCGTGGTCCGCATGACCATGCTTCAACGTCCAGGGCGCGCGGCCGCGCAGCACGACCTGGTCAAATCCCGACAACAGCGTCCCCATGAACAGGCCGAACTTGAACGCCGGACGGAAGTTCCGCGCACGGGTCAGTTCCTGATAAGCCCAGGATGCCTTGAAGGCTGCCGTGAAACCGTCAAGAACCGGCGCGGGCGCATCCCCCTCGGTCAGGGCCTCAAAGGCCGCATCGGCCGCGAGCATCCCTGACTTCATCGCCGTGTGGGTGCCCTTGATCTTCGGCACGTTCAAGGTACCGGCCTCGCAGCCGATCAGCACACCACCGGGGAACACCATCTCCGGCAACGACTGCACCCCGCCTTCGTTCAGCGCGCGCGCGCCATAGGAGATGCGCTTGCCGCCTTCAAAAGTGGGCCGAACCGACGGATGGGTCTTGAAACGCTGGAACTCGTCAAACGGCGACAGATACGGATTCTTGTAGTCCAGTCCGACCACGTATCCGACCGCCACCTGATTGTCCTCCAGGTGATACAGGAACGAGCCGCCATACGTAGAGTTGTCGAGCGGCCAGCCCGCCGTGTGCATCACCAGCCCCGGCTGGTGCTGTTCGGAGTCGACCTCCCACAATTCCTTGATCCCGATCCCGTACGTCTGCGCCTCAACATTGGCGCGGAGATCAAACCGCTCCATCAGCTGGCGGCCCAGATGCCCCCGGCAGCCTTCGGCAAAGAAGGTGTAGCGCGCATGAAGTTCGATGCCCTGGGTATAGTTGGCCGTGGGTTCGCCGTCGGTGCCGATGCCCATGTCACCGGTCGCAACGCCGCGCACCACGCCATCTTCGTCGAACAGCACTTCCGTCGCGGCAAACCCAGGATAGATCTCGACGCCCAGCGCCTCGGCCTGTTCCCCCAGCCAGCGACACAGGTTGCCCAGCGAAATGATGTGATTGCCGTGGTTCTTCAGCGTCGGCGGCAGCAGCGCTGTGGGAATCGACATCGCACTGGATTCACGCAGAAACAGGAACTTCTCATCGCTGACCGGCGTCCTGATCGGCGCATCCCGGTCGCGCCAGTCGGGGATCAACTCATCGAGCGCGCGGGTTTCAAGCACCGCGCCCGACAGAATATGCGCGCCGACTTCAGAGCCCTTCTCCAACACACAAACGCCGATCTCCGCGTCCGCCTCGGCGGCCCGCTGCTTCAGCTGAATGGCCGCGGCCAAACCCGACGGCCCCGCCCCCACGATCACCACATCGTAGGCCATCGATTCACGTTCGGTGGCTTGCTCGCTCATGTTAAGAATCTCCACGACTCGATATGCTCTATCTTCAAAGAACCATGACCCATCGCGAATCACAACCGGGCGATTGCAACCCTCTCACCCACAGAACGGTTGCGGTTTCCAAAGGCCTGAGCCAACCCGACGGGCGTGGGTCATCGACATGACCGCCGCATACGACACGCGACAGGAACTGGCCGCCGCGCTGCGCTGGCAAGTCGAGGCCGGGGCGGACGAAGCCATCCTCGATGCACCGATCGACCATTTCGCCGCCAAACCGCCAAAGCCCAACGCAGAAGTATTGCCTGCGGCCGTGGCCGAAACGGTAGAATCGACGCCCGCAAAGGCTGCGCCCGCGCAAACCGAGACGCCCGTCTCGCCTGCTGCGGTCCCCGGAACACCAACCGCAAGCGCCGCACCACCCAGGCTGGAGCCGGCCGATACCGTCAACGAGACCGCGCGCGCCCTCGCCGGAAGCTGCCATGATCTGACGGCCCTGAGATCGGCGCTTGCGGCGTTCGACGGATGCGCACTCAAATCAACGGCGACCAATCTGGTGTTCGGCACCGGTGCCGAAAAAGCCGATGTCATGCTGGTGGGTGAAGCCCCGGGACGTGACGAAGACCGTGACGGAACGCCGTTCGTCGGTGCCAGCGGCCAGCTCCTCGACGCGATGCTGGAGTTCCTCAATCTGGGGCGCGACACGAATGTCTACATCACCAACATCCTGCCCTGGCGCCCGCCGGGGAACCGGCAACCGACCGGCGCCGAGATCGCAGCTTGCCTGCCCTTCCTCGAACGTCACATTGCGTTGATCGCGCCGCGGCTCCTTGTCTTTCTCGGCGGCACCTCGGCCAAGACCCTTCTCAACCGAACCGAGGGCATCACCCGGCTGCGCGGCCACTGGTATAAATATGCATCACCGGCGATGGAGAAGGCGGGCCTGGCGCCGATACCCGCGATGGCAACCCTCCACCCCGCCTACCTGCTTCGCCAACCGGGCCAAAAGCGCGCCGCCTGGCTCGATCTGATCGCCGTGCGGGAAAAACTGGACAAGATCACGTCGGTCCCCGAACGTTAACGAATTGTGAAGGACCGGTGCGGCAGCTTGCTCGACGAACCGGCCGGGTTGTATGTATGCCCGGGTTTTTTCAACGGAGACGGTAGCATCGTGAAGCACCGGGTCGTTATT
>JAQCFD010000195.1 GCA_027618305.1 Pseudomonadota bacterium | reverse complement strand
GATCTCTGTCTTGCCGACGCCCGTGGGGCCAATCATCAAAATGTTCTTCGGGGAAATCTCGGCCCGAAGGGCTTCGTCCAATTGCAGCCGACGCCAGCGGTTGCGCAGCGCAATGGCGACGGCACGCTTGGCGTCGTTCTGGCCGATGATGAAGCGGTCGAGTTCGGAGACGATCTCGCGCGGGGAAAAATTGGTCATAGGCTTTCGATCGTCAGGTTGGTGTTGGTGTAGACGCAGATGTCGGCGGCGATGGCCATCGCCTTCTCGGCGATCTGGCGGGGCGTGAGGTCGTCCCGGTCGACCAGGGCGCGGGCCGCGGCCAGCGCATAATTGCCACCGGATCCGATGGCGATGATGCCGTCGTCCGGCTCCAGCACGTCGCCGGTGCCGGTCAGCACGAGCGAGGTGTCCTTGCTGGCGACCGCCATCATGGCTTCGAGGCGGCGCAGATAGCGGTCGGTGCGCCAGTCCTTGGCGAGCTCGACGCAGGCGCGGGTGAGCTGGCCGGGATGCTGCTCGAGCTTGGTCTCGAGGCGTTCGAACAGGGTCATCGCGTCGGCGGTCGCTCCCGCGAAGCCGGCGATCACGCTGCCGTCGCCCAGCGGGCGGACTTTGCGGGCGGTGGCCTTGATCACGGTCTGTCCCAGGGTGACCTGCCCGTCGCCTGCGATCACGACGTCGTTGCCCTTGCGCACGGACAGGATCGTGGTGCCGTGCCAGGACGGGATGCGGTCGTCGGATTGGTAATTGTTCATGGTTGGAGTCCACAGTCAGAAAGGAGTCTGTCAGAGGTCAGTTGGGGCGGGCCCCGAGTCCTGACGCATCCGGGCGGCAGGCGCAATGGCCGACGCATCTCCATGTGGGCCCGCAGGCGTGGGGATCAAGCCCTGCCAAGCAGCGCGACATGCCGTTGCGTGTGGCCCCAGTCCAGGCTCAGGCCCAGGCTCAGGCGAGGATTTCGAGGATAAAGACGAAGGGTGTGTTGTAGCCGCCGGCCTCGATCTCGTTCGCGCCAATGTGAAGGGGCATCACATTGCGCGGCTCGTCGAGGCCGATCCGCTCGCCGTTGACCACGGTGCCGAGCTGGCTGCCGGCATCGCGGATCATCAGGCCCGGCCGACCCAGCTCGATCAGGAAATGGTTCCGCGAGAGGTTGTAGGGCCGCTCGTCGGAAAACTGGAGGACGATGTCGGTGCGCGGAATCTGTTCGCCGCGCTTTGGTTTGCGCCCGACGCCATAGGGCGTCTCGTTGATCTTGATGCCGTGCCGGGGCATCCCGCTGCGTGTCGCGTCGCTGGCGGGCTTGAGCCAGATTTCGGACCAACTGCCCATCTCGGCGATATCGCCGGGGTGCGCCGCCGGGCGGGCGCGCTTCCCGGTGATGGACACGACGTTGGAATCAGGCGCGAAGCGGGCTTCGGCAACGATCTCGATATGCGATTCCGCGCCGGTTTCTGCGAGCGGCACCAAGTTCAGGCCCGCGAGCAGTTGGGTTGCCGCGCGCCGAACCTGATCCGGGTTGCGGGCCATCTCCGCCGCGACGGTGCTCCGGTCGACCATGGTCGCCTCGACGGGTCCGGCGGCGATGGCGCTCAGATCCTGGCGGCCGCCGAACAACAGGCTCGCCGCGCCGATCACATCGCCCTGGCGCGCATCGCCCAGAAGGGTGCCGGCCGCGTTGCGCAGCTCCACACGGCCGGTGATGATCACGAATCCCACGTCCGGGTCCTCGCCGGCGCGTAGCAGAAAGTCCTGATCGGAGAAGACGCGGGTGCGTCCGGGCAAGGTGTTCATGATCGCGCAAGCAATAAAGGGGACGATTCGGCGTATGATGCCGAAATCCTGCTGATCCGCCAATCCGTATTACGGACGCGGCTGTGTCGCGCGGGATGGCGTCGGGCCGCCGCGCCTGCTATTTAGGCGCCGCATTCGGCCGTAAACCGGCTTGCAGGAGAAAAACCATGAGTGTTCAGGAGCTTCCTGGGCGCGGCGAAGGACGTACCGCCGAAGTCGTGCGCACGACGAAGGAAACCGACATCTCCGTCGCGGTCAACCTCGACGGCACCGGTGCCTATGATGTGGAAACGGGCATCGGCTTCCTCGACCACATGCTTGAGCAGCTCTCGCGCCACAGCCTGATCGACCTGACGGTGCGCGCGAAGGGTGACCTGCACATCGATTTCCACCACACGACCGAAGACAGCGGTTATGCGGTCGGCGAGGCGATCAGCAAGGCGCTGGGCGACCGCCGTGGCATCCGCCGTTATGGCGACGCGCTGGTGCCGATGGACGAGACCCTGACCCGGGTCGCGCTGGACGCGTCCAACCGCCCGCATCTGGTGTGGAAGGTGCCGTTCACGCGCCCGAAGCTGGGCGATATGGACACCGAGCTGTTCCAGGAATGGTACCGGGCCTTCGCCCAGTCGGCCGGCCTGACGCTGCACGTCGAGACGCTGTATGGCGAGAACAACCATCACATTGTGGAGTCCTGCTACAAGGGCCTCGCCCGCGCCCTGCGTGTTGCCGTGGAGATCGATCCGCGTCGCGCCGACGATGTACCGTCGACCAAGGGTGTCCTTGGCGGTTCCATCGACTAAGTTGGGACCTGACGGGGCCAAGCCGGGAACCGGTCGGCCATGGGCCCCTGGGGCAATTGTAAGCGATGAATGAAACTGGGACAGAGACCGCGCGGCGGTCCGAATCCACACCGGGGGCATTGCCCACGGCGGTGAGCGCGGCCGCCTATGGCCCGCTTGTGCGGTTTCGCAAATGGACGGTCGACCGTATGGTCGCCGCACGCGCGCGGCGCGCCGAGGCGGTGCTGCGGGCCAACGGCGATCTGTGGGACCTGATGACCCGGGCCGCTGCCGGCACCGCGGTCACGGGGGCATCCTTCTCGGATTATCTGACCCTGTACGAACAGGTCCGGGCGTTCCGGCCGCGCGAGATTCTCGAGTGCGGCACCGGCATCTCGACCGTCGTGCTCGCCTACGCGCTGCTGGAGAATGCACGCGAGGACGGCGGCGCGCCGGGCCGGGTCACCTCGATGGAGGATGACCTGTCCTGGTTCGAGGTGGCCGGCACACGCCTGCCCGACGCGGTCCGCGGCGTGGTGGACCTGATCCACAGCCCGAAGCGGGACGGCTTCTACAAATGTTTCCGTGGCGTGCAGTATGAGTCCCTGCCCGACCGGCCGTACGACTTTGTCTTCTCCGACGGGCCCGACCGCCACTCGCCGGTCAATGGCGACAAGCTCTTCAATCTCGATCTGATCCATGTGGTTGCCCGGTCCGATGGTCCGGTGCGGGCGGTCGTCGACAACCACTATCTGACTTTCTATATCCTGCAGAAGGTGTTCGGCATCGAACAGGCGCGCTACAGCGTCAGCCACAAGCTGATGTTCGTCGGCCCGGTCACCCGGCATGATGTGCGGTTCCTGCGCAAGGAATCCTTCCTGCCGGACCTGCGCCTGTTCTCGACGACGGAGCTGAAGCTGCGGATGGCCCGCGAAGATTCGGCCCGCGATAAATCGGCTGTAGGGAACTAGGCATGGGCACGAAGATCTACACGGTGCACACGAACAGCTGGTCGGCCGCCCTCGATGGCGAGGCGGTCTTTATCAAGGAAGGCTTCTGCTGGCCGGCGTTTCTGTTCGGGCCGATCTGGGCGCTGTGGCACGGCATGTGGCGCACGGCGATTGTGCTGCTGCTCCTGTCGGCGGCCGTCAGCGGCGTCGCCTTATATGCAGGCCTCGCCGAGGCGGGTGACCTCGCTTTGTCCCTGGGGCTGCAGGCGGCAATAGGCCTGTGGGCGAATGATTGGCGCCGCTATGTGCTGACGCGCCGTGATGTGCTGGAGCGGGGCGCAATCGCGGCCCGGCGGCTGCGCGATGCCGAGCGGCGTTATCTGATGGGGGCGATCTAGGCCGATGGAAATCGTTGCCATCATCGATTACGGCTCGGGCAATTTGCGCTCGGCGGCCAAGGCGTTCGAACGGTCGGCCCGCGAGGCCGGCCTGCCCCGCGAGATTGTTGTCACCGCGGACGCGGACGTCGTGGCCGGGGCCGACCGGGTGGTGCTGCCCGGTGTCGGCGCGTTTCGCGATTGCCGCGACGGGCTGGCGGCGCGCGACGGCATGCTCGATGCGCTCCACGCCGCGGTGCGGACGCGCGCGCAGCCCTTTCTCGGGATCTGTGTCGGCATGCAGCTGATGGCGACCCGCGGCCTCGAGCATGGCGAGACGCCCGGCTTCGACTGGATTCCCGGCGACGTGGTGCCGATAAAGCCGTCAGACCCGGCCTTAAAGATTCCTCATATGGGCTGGAACGAACTCGATATCTTGGCGCGTGATCATCCGCTGCTGTCGGAATTCGCCGGCCAAATCCCGCATGCCTATTTCGTGCACAGCTACCATCTGGCGGCGGAGAATGCCGGCGATGTGCTGGTGACCACCGACTATGGCGGCGCGATCACGGCGGCGGTCGGGCGCGACAACATGGTCGGGACTCAGTTCCATCCTGAGAAGAGTCAGGCGACGGGCCTGGCGCTGATCGAAGCATTCCTGCGGTGGGCGCCATGACCGACACGGCGATCGAGCGGCTCTCGGAACTTCGTGGCAACGACCTGGCCGATTTATGCGATGCGGCCGAGGCCGCGATCGTCGCCGGCGGCGGCTTCGGATGGCTGACGCCGCCGCGGCGTGACGTGATGGAGGCCTACTGGCGCGGCAATTTGCTGGTGCCGGGGCGCACGGTGTTCGTCGGCCGGCTGGACGGCGTGATCGCCGGCGCGGCGCAGGTCAACCGACCGCGGGCCAGCGCCGAATCCCAGTCCTTCGCGGTCAATGTCTCGACCTTCTTCCTGGCGCCCTGGGCGCGGGGCCATGGGCTGGCGCCGGGGATGCTCGAGGCGTGCGAGGAGCTCGCGCGGCGTGAGGCTTACACGGTGCTCAATCTCGACGTGCGCTCGACCCAGGAACGCGCAATCCAGATCTTCGAGGAAAGCGGCTATGTGCGTTGGGGTACCCACCCGAAATATGTGCGGGTCGCCGGTGAGTATCTCGAAGGCTATTTTTACACCAAGAATCTCTGATCGAGTTTTCTGAACAGGCTGGCCATGATTTTGTTCCCTGCGATTGATTTGAAGGACGGCGCGTGTGTGCGCCTGCTCCGCGGCGACATGGACGCGGCCACCGTGTTCAATGACAACCCGGCCGACCAGGCCCGCGCCTTCGTCGAGGCCGGCGCGGACTGGCTGCACATCGTCGACCTCAACGGCGCCTTCGACGGGCAGTCGGTCAATGGCGATGCCGTGCGCGGCATCCTCGACGTGACCCGTGCGGCGGGCGTTCGCGTTCAGCTCGGCGGCGGCATCCGGACTCCCGACCATGTCGCGGCCTGGCTGGCCGATGGGGTCGACCGGGTGATCCTCGGCACCGCGGCGGTCAAGGACCCGTCACTGGTCATCGATTCCTGCAAAAACTATCCCGGCCGGGTCGCAGTGGGTATCGACGCGCGCGGCGG
The DNA here is from genome assembly GCA_027618305.1 of Pseudomonadota bacterium. Classification (GTDB taxonomy): domain Bacteria; phylum Pseudomonadota; class Alphaproteobacteria; order UBA6615; family UBA6615; genus UBA8079. The sequence continues at coordinate 932 of JAQCFD010000195.1, read as the reverse complement.
CCGGGTCGCCGTCGAGGGCTGGGCCGAAACATCGGATCTGGCGGCGGGCGAACTGGCGCAGCGTTTTGAAGACGCCGGCGTGGCGGCGCTGATCTATACGGATATCGATCGCGACGGTGCGATGCAGGGCCCGAATGTCGCCGCGACGGTGGCGCTGGCCCGGGCGGTCTCGATCCCGGTGATCGCATCCGGTGGCGTGTCTTCGCTTGCCGATGTCGAGGTCTTCCTGCCCTATGCGGCTGACGGCATCGCCGGGGTCATCTCGGGTCGCGCGATTTATGACGGCCGGATCGACCTGGCGGCGGCGCTGGCCCGCCTGCGGGAGGAGGCGTGATGCTCAAGGTGCGCATCATTCCCTGCCTCGATGTGAAGGACGGGCGCGTGGTGAAGGGCGTCAATTTCGTCGGCTTGCGCGACGCGGGCGACCCGGTCGAGCAGGCACAGATCTATGACCGGGCTGGCGCCGACGAGCTGTGCTTCCTCGATATCACGGCCAGCCATGAAGACCGGGACATCATCTTCGACGTTGTGGCGCGGACAGCCGAGGCTTGCTTCATGCCGCTGACGGTGGGCGGCGGGGTGCGCACAGTCGAGGACATTCGACGGCTCCTGCTCGCGGGCGCCGACAAGGTCTCAATCAACACCGCTGCCGTGACTGATCCCGATTTTGTCCGCGCGGCCGCCAAGAAGTTCGGCACCCAATGCATCGTGGTGGCGATCGACGCCAAGGCTGTTGAGTCCGAGGGCGTGGCCGGCAAGTGGGAAGTGTTTACCCACGGCGGTCGCAATGCGACCGGGCTGGATGCAGTCGAATGGGCGCAGCGGATGGAGGCCTATGGCGCGGGGGAGATCCTGCTGACATCCATGGACCGGGACGGCGCCCGCACCGGGTTCGACCTGGCCTTGACCCGCGCCGTCGCCGACGCCGTTCC